>NZ_JBSFUB010000188.1:0-5715 GCF_053591575.1 Streptomyces altiplanensis
ACCCGACGAGATATCAGGATGGTTGGCAAAAACGCCGCATCTCGGGTCGCTGCCAGATGACCCCAAACAGGACCTCAGTGGAGAAAACATCCACTTAGACGTGACGGGCGTCGCGGCCACGTGCCGCAGCGGCCGCTCAGAGGTGGCCGTCCAGGAACTCCCGTACCTCGGCGATGGTCATAGGCCCCGTGCCGTGCGCCACCGCCTCTCCCTCCTTCAGCAGGACGCAGGACGGGGCTCCGGTGATGCCGTATCGCTCGGTTGCGGCCGGACAACGTGTGATGTCGGCGCGGACGACCGTCAGGCGGCCCGTGTAGTCGTCGGCGATGCCACCCACGACGAGGTCCATCACCCGGCAGGGCTCGATTGCCTTGGGCCATGTCCCGGTGAAGTATGCGAGGACCGGAACTCCGCTCATCCCGAGGATGAAATCGAACTCCGCGTCCTCACGGGGCCGGTGAACCCGCTTCGTCATGGAAGCTCCTGACCTCACGCCCATTGTTCCATCCCCATCATCCCTCGCTCGGTGTGCCAGGCCGACCCGGTGGGTCGTCCGGTTGACCTGTCGGAAGGAAGGCACGGGGCTGTCGCAGAACCACGGTGGTCCCCGGCGCGAGCGGCCCGGCCCCCGCCCTCGGTGACCCGGCCTGGCCGCCCCGCCGGTCACCCAGTTGCAGCCCGCCGCGCGCCCGTGGGTCGGCTCGTGCCAGAACAGCGCCCCCACGACGACATGAAAGACGTTTTCCAGGGCATAGCGGGCCAGATCCCCGACCAGATGCTCGATGAGCGCGTCGACGAGCGGGCCGGTGCGCATCGTCCACCGGATCCAGTCGAGCCGTATCCGCCCCCGCGTTTCTCGGAGACAGCGCCCCCGACGGGCTTCCCGAGGCCTTGTCTGGTCTTCACATCACCCCCCGGTCTCAGCTGGCCAGTACCGCTCTTCCCCGGGCCGCATGAGCCGGCTGATGGCACCGAGAACGAGGCAGTACTCGTCAGTTGGCCTGAAGACCGACCGCCAGCGTCAGTTCAAGGACCCGGCGTGGCGATGCGAGATCCGGAAACAGCTCCCGCAGCTGCGTCATCCGGTACCGGACTGTCTGGGGATGGACGAACAACGCCGCCGCCACTTCGTCCCGCCTGCCCTGGTGCAGCAGCCACGCCCGCAACGTCTCCTCCAGTCGCCGTGCGGTCGCGACAGGCAAGGTCCGCAACGGTGCGAGGGCTCGGGCACGCAGGTCTGCGAACGCGTCCGCGTCGGCGCTCAGCACCAGCTCGGGCAGGTGGTCCTCGGTGTCGCGGATATCAGAGGAGAGGGAGCGCGCGCGTAGGGCTCGCGCGTACGAGGCGGACGCACGAGTCCATGGCCGGGCCGGGCCGACCACGGCGGTGCGGCCGGTCAGTTGCCGCAAGAGATGTGATCGGTCGGCGTCGGGGACGAGCAGCACACCGATGGCGTCCGGCAGATCGTCGAGGACGAGGGTGCTCGGGTCGAGCGTGCGGTAGGCAGGCCGGGCCTGGAGGGCGGGCAGCAGGACCGCGGTCAGCGAAGCCGGAGGCTGCCACCCGGCCCGTTGAGCAGAGGCCAGCAGCGCGTCCGGGCTCGCGTCGGCGAGGAGGTCGCGGGCCAGGTGTTCCAGGTGGCGCTCGTGGGCCCTGCCCCGGGCGGCCAGTTCGTCGGCGTGGCCCGCGGCGCTCGCGGCGGAGAGTTCGTCGATGTAGGCGAAGGTCAGCTCGGCGAAGTTGGCGACCTCGGCGGCGGGCAGACCTGCGGGTACGGCACCCGCTGCCAGGCATCGCCAGGCCACGCGGGCGCCGACGCGGTAGGCGCTGAGGAGGGCGTCCATCGAACGGCCGTCGCGCACCTCGCCGCGGCCCAGCTCGTAGGCTGCGTCACCGGCGTCGCCGCCTGTGGCGTTGCCGCTCGCGAGGTCCAGGTAGTGCCCCAGGGCGGTGCGGACGGCTCGGCGGATGGTGCCGCCCATGCGGCCCGAAAGGGCGTTGGCGTAGGAAGGGACCTCGTCGATGATCGCCTGGACGACCTCGTCGGCGGTGGTCTTCAGCGCGGCCCGAAGTGCGGTGACCGTCGTCTCATCCAGGGCCAGTTCGCTGGCCCTCCGGATTGCATGGCTCACTTTTTGTTCCCTGCGAACAATTCTGCCGATCAGATTTACGTCCTGTGGTCAGGACTTTACGCCTTGAGGCGCAGCAAGCTGGAGTCATGACGAGTACAGCCCTCCGCAGCAGGGCGTGGAAACTGCTGGAGATGGTCACGACGCCGCTGCTGCCGTCGGACTACCTCGACCTGGTCAGCCCGCTGCGTGCGGGCGCTGACCTGCGTGGGCGCATCGAGGCCGTGCACCCCGAGACGGATGACGCCGCGACCATCGTGATCAGGCCGGGGCGGGGCTGGCGCGGCCACACAGCCGGTCAGTACGTGCGGATCGGGGTCGACGTCGACGGCGTGCGCCTGTGGCGTGCCTACTCCATCACCTCGCCGACAAACCGCCAGGACGGCCGCGTCACGATCACCGTGAAGGCGATCCCGGACGGCAAGGTCAGCAACCACCTGGTCCGCGGTGCGAAACCGGGCACGCTGATCCAGCTCGACCAGCCGACCGGTGACTTCGTGCTGCCGCAGGCCAAGCCCGCCAAGGTGCTCTACCTGACGGCCGGCAGCGGCATCACGCCCGTGATGGGCATGCTGCGCGACATCGAGTTCGACGACGTCGTCATGGTCCACTGCGCGCCACAGCCGCAAGACGTGATCTTCCGCAACGAACTGCACGACCTGGTCGCGGACAAGAAGCTGCGGCTCACCGAGGTGCACACCGACACAGACGGCAAGCTCGACATCGCCCGTCTCGACGAACTCGTGCCCGACTGGGCCGAGCGCGAGACCTGGGCCTGCGGGCCCGCGGGCCTGCTCGACGCCGCCGAAGAGCACTGGACCGAGCACGGCGTACAAGAGCGCCTGCACACCGAACGTTTCCGCCCCAGCATCGTCGTCGCCGGCGACGGCGGCGAGGTCACGTTCAGCGCCACCGGCAAGACCGTCGACGCGGACGGCGCCACGCCGTTGCTGGACATCGGCGAGGAGGCCGGCGTGCTCATGCCCTCCGGGTGCCGCATGGGCATCTGCTTCGGCTGCATCACGCCGCTCAAGGCGGGCGCCGTCCGCGACCTGCGCACCGGCGAGATCACCGAGGCCGAGCCGGGCGTCCTCATCCAGACCTGCGTGTCCGCCGCGGCGGGCCCCTGCGACATCGAACGATAGGAGCACCTTGACCGCCATCGACCCCACCGCCCACCTGACCGCGGAGCAGATCGAGGAGCTGGGCCGCGAGCTGGACGCGATCCGCGACGAGGTGATCGCCGGCCGCGGCGAGAAAGACGCCGCCTACATCCGTAAGGTCATCTCGGCGCAGCGCAAGCTCGAGCTGGTCAGCAGGGGCGTGCTGCTGTTCTCGATCTTCCCGCCCGCGTGGCTGCTCGGCACCGCCGGTCTGTCCGTGGCGAAGATCATGGACAACATGGAGATCGGCCACAACATCCTGCACGGCCAGTGGGACTGGATGCGGGACCCGAAGATCCACTCCACCACCTGGGAGTGGGACCACGTCTCGCCGTCCGAGCAGTGGAAGCACTCGCACAACGAGCTGCACCACACGTACACCAACGTGATCGGCAAGGACAACGACCTCGGCTACGGCATCATGCGCGTCGACGAGGACCAGAAGTGGCACCCGTTCCACCTCGGCCAGCCGCTGTGGAACTTCCTCAACGCCTGCTTCTTCGAGTACGGCATCGCCGCGTACGACCTGGAGCTGGGCAAGAACCTGCACAAGCGCCGCCGCAAGAACCCGGAGTTCCGCGCGCGGGCCAGGGCCGTCGGCCGCAAGATCCGCAAGCAGGTGCTCAAGGACTACGTGATCCACCCGCTGCTGTCGGGCCCGTCGTTCCTCCCCACGCTCGCCGCCACGTTCACCGCCAACCTGGTCCGCAACCTCTGGACCCACTCGGTGATCATGTGCGGGCACTTCCCCGAGGGCGTGCAGGTCTTCGAGCGCCGGTCGATCAGGGGCGAGACGCGCGGCCAGTGGTACCTGCGCCAGATGATGGGCTCGGCCAACATCAGCGGCAGCAGGGCCATGCACTTCATGACCGGCAACCTGTCGCACCAGATCGAGCACCACCTGTTCCCGGACCTGCCGAGCAACCGGTACGCCGAGGTCGCGGTGAAGGTGCGCGCCCTGTTCGAGAAGTACGAGCTGGAGTACGTCACCGGGCCGCTGCCCAAGCAGGTCTTCTCCGCGTGGCACAAGGTCTTCCGGCTCTCGCTGCCGAACAAGAAGCCCAAGGTCAAGACGCCGGACCGCGAGCAGGAGCTCGTCGCGGCCTGATTCCCGGTATTGATTCAGATCTTTCGGCCGTACCGGCGGCACCGCCGGGTTCGGTGAGATCCTTTGCGGACGGTAGGCGACCGCGACGTCGGACCGTACGACACGGGATCCGGAGCAGCTCAGTGTCCGGCTGCGCTACCTGGACGTGCGCCAGGAGCTCAGCACACAGCCCCCCGACGAGGTGTTGCAGTGCGCTGACCTGCCGTGGTCGGGCCGGTAGTCGGGGCTCAGGCGGCGAACGGGTCGGTGCGGCCGGGCAACTGCTGCCCCGGGCGCAGGAACCGCTGGCCGCCCTGTTCGTCGCGCACCGCGAGGAACCCGGCGTCCGTCAGCCGCTGTGTGATCTTCCCGCGGCGGATCGCGCCCACCTTGAACGCCACGGTGAAGAGCAGCGCGGCCGCCCCGCCGGAGGCGACCGCTTCGACCGGCGACGTGTCGATGAGCAGGAGGACGGTCAGGACCGCGCAGGCGAGGTAGACCTTCACCTTCTGGCTCCGGTCGGCTACGTACTGGGCCATGACGTCGAAGGTGATGAGGTCCTTCAGCACGGCCACGGGAGCGACCGCTTCGGGGAGCGGCTTCAGCGAGCCCTGCTCCAGCCCCGGCACTGTCCCGCCGTTGCCCGCCTGCGGATGGGCGGTGATGGTGGCCGCCTCGCGGACTCGCGCGTCGGGCTGCGGGTCCCGGTACATCCGGACCTGGACGAGCGAGTTCTTGAACCCGGTCCTGTACGCCACGCCGTACGTGTAGCCGTACTGCTCCGCCACGTGCGCCAGGGCGGCCGCCTTCGGCGTGGAGCCCTGGGGGGCGATCTCGACGATGTCCTGCTGACGGGCGATCTGCTGGAGCATCCCCGCTATGTGACGTTCTACGGACATCCTGTTCCCCGCCCCCTGGGGCCCCGTACCTGGGGCCGGCCGGCGCACAGCCTAGTAGCGCTGGTTCATGTTCTTCACGACCAGGCCCTCGACGCCGGAGACGTCCGTCCAGTCCTCCAGCCACTCCCGGGCCCTGGCCGGCTCGGTGGTCATCGGGCACAGCGTCCACGGTGCGGTCAGTGTGCGGGTGGCGAAGAGGACCTCCAGTCGTCGACGGCGCTGGGCGTAGGGCAGGGCCAGCAACTCGATGCCGTCGATCTGCAGGGCGTCAAAGGCGACGAAGAACGTCGGGGTCTTCACCGCGAGCGCGGTGGCGGTACGGCCTCGGGTGGCGGCCCTGCACTAGGCACTGTTTCTCGGATCATGTTCGGAGCCAGATGATGAGGGCTGCGAGGGTGACGGTGCCGAGGTAGATGTAGGCGCGTTTCTCGTAGCGG
>NZ_JBSFUB010000189.1:0-5637 GCF_053591575.1 Streptomyces altiplanensis
CCGCGCACTGCGCCACCCGCCTGCCCGACTACATGCTCCCCCAGACCTACGTCCCGCTCGCCGAGATCCCCCTCAACGCCAACGGCAAGACCGACCGCAAGAGGCTCCCGTCGCCCGAGGGCACCGACCAGCAGCGCGGCTCCGAGCGCGTCGCGCCGCGCACCGCCACCGAGGAGCGCATCGCCGGCATCTGGACCGAGCTGCTCGGAGTGAGCGTCGGCGTCGAGGACAGCTTCTTCCACTCCGGCGGCAACTCGATCCTGGCCATCCGCCTGATCTCGCGCATCCAGGAGGAGTTCGAGATCGACTTCAAGGTGCGCACCGTTTTCGAGGGCCCGACCGTGGCCCAGCTGGCCGTCGCCACCGAGAACGCCATCCGTGCGGAGATCGCCGCACTTTCCCCAGCAGAGCTGACGAACGGCCAGGAACTGGCTAAGGAGTTCACCGCATGAGTACCGCCGCGATCACACCCGCCGGTTTCGACGCGGACGCCGCGAGAGAAGAGCTGATACGCCGACGGCTCGCCGGCCGCCGCGGCGGCCGCCGGACCGCCATCCCCCGCGCCGACCGGTCCGCCCCGCTGCGCCTGTCGTACGGCCAGGAGCAGATGTGGTTCCTCAGCCGCCTCGACCCGGACAGCACCCAGTACCTCGTACCGCTGATCGTCCGCCTCACCGGAGAGCTGGACGCCGCCGCCCTCGGCGAGGCCTGGCAGCGGCTGACCGACCGGCACGAGATCCTGCGCACCCGCTACGGCCTGGACGGCGAGAACCCGGTGCAGCTGATCTCCCCCGCCGAGCGGGTGACGCTGCCGCTGGACGACCTCACGGGCCTGGCGGCAGGTGAGCGCGAGGCCGGGGTCCAGTCCGTCATCGCGAACGACCTGTTCGTCCCGTTCGACCTCGCCCGGGACCTGCCGGTGCGCGGACGGCTGATCCGCCTGGCGGACGACGAGCACGTCCTGGGCATCGTCTTCCACCACATCGCCTGCGACGCCTGGTCCACCGAGGTCATCGGCCGGGAACTGAGCGCCCTGTACGCCGCCCTGGCCGCCGGCACCGAGCCGGACCTGCCCCCCGTGCCCCTCCAGTACGCCGACTACGCGGCCTGGCAGCGCGCCGAGATGTCCGGCGCCACCCTGGACCGCCACCTCGACTACTGGAAGGGGCAGCTCACGGGGCTGACCCCGGTCGAACTGCCCACCGACCGGCCCCGCCAGGCCGTCCGCGACGCGACGGGCGACTCGGTCCCCTTCGGCATCCCCGGCCGACTGGCCGACCGGATGCGGGACTTCGCCCGGGACAACGACGCCACGCTGTTCATGGTGGTGCTCGCGGCCTTTCAGAGCCTGCTCTCGCGCCACACCGGCTCCACCGACATCGCCGTGGGCACGGTGGTGTCCGGCCGCGGCCGCCCCGAGCTCCAGGGCATGGTCGGTTTCGGCATCAACAGTCTGGTCCTGCGCGGCCACTGGACGGACGACCCCTCGTTCCAGGAGCTGCTGAACCGGACCAAGGACACGGTCCTCGGCGCCTTCGACCACCAGGGCACCCCCTTCGCCCGCCTCATCGACGAGATCCAGCCGGAGCGCGACCTCTCGCGCAACCCGCTGTTCGACGTCGCGCTCACCATGCACGGCGAGCGCACCAGCGCGTTCACCCTGCCCGGCCTGCGGGCCGAGCCGTTCCAGGGCGAGGGCAACGCCGCCAAGTACGACCTCGACCTCCAGCTGCGGGAGGCGGCCGACGGCACCCTGCACGGCCACCTGGAGTACGCCGTCGAGCTGTTCGACCGCGAGAGCGCCCAGCGGCTCACCGCGCACCTGGTGCGGCTGCTGGACGCCGCGCTCGCCGCCCCGCGGACGAGCGTCGCCGAGCTGGCCTTCCTCGGGGACGCGGAGCTGGCGCTGCTCACCGGCGGCGCGGCCGTCTCCGGCGAGGTGACCGGCACCGTGCACCGGGCCTTCGAGGAGCAGGTGCGCCGCACCCCGGACGCCGTCGCCGTGCACTTCGACGGCCACGACCTGACGTACGCCGAGCTGAACGCCCGGGCCAACCGCATCGCGCACCACCTGCGGGGACTCGGCGTCGGCCCGGAGACGCTCGTGGGCGTCTGCCTGGAGCGCGGCACCGAGCTGATGCCCGCCCTCCTCGGCGTGCTGAAGGCCGGCGGCGCCTACCTGCCGCTCGACCCCTCGGTCCCCGCCGACCGGCTCGGTTTCATGCTCGACGACGCCTCCGTCCCGGTGATCGTGACGCAGAGCGAGCACGAGGCGATGCTGGCCCGGATCCACACCGGCCCGGTGCTGGTGCTCGACCGCGACCGGGCCGCCCTCGCGGAGCAGCCGGCCGGTGACCCGGCGCCGTCGGCCGGTGCCGGCAACCTGGTCTACGTCATCTACACCTCCGGCTCCACGGGCCGCCCCAAGGGCGTCTGCCTCACCCACGCCAATGTGCTGCGGCTCTTCACGGTGACGGCGGAGCAGACCGGCTTCTTCGACTCCGACGTCTGGACGCTGTTCCACTCCTACGCGTTCGACTTCTCCGTCTGGGAGATGTGGGGCGCGCTGCTGCACGGCGGCCGCCTGGTCGTCGTACCGAAGGACGTGGCGCGCGATCCGGACAAGTTCCTCGACCTGCTGGCCGAGCAGCGGGTGACCGTGCTCAACCAGACGCCTTCGGCGTTCCGCGCACTGGTGAGCGCCGCCCGCGAGGGCGACCCCCGGATCGACCGGCTCGCCCTGCGGACCGTGGTGTTCGGCGGCGAGAAGCTGGAGGTCGCCGACCTGCGCCCGTGGGCGGACCGGGTGGGCCTCACCGCGCCGACGCTGGTCAACATGTACGGGATCACCGAGACGACCGTGCACGTCACCCACCACGAGCTGGGGAAGCGGGACCTCACGGGCGCCGGCAGCCCCGTCGGTGTCCCGCTCGACGACCTGGCGATCCGGATCCTCGACCGGCACGGCAACCCGGCTCCGATCGGCGTGCCCGGCGAGATCCACGTCGCGGGCCGCGGCGTCGCCCGCGGCTACCTGGGCCGTCCCGGACTGACGGCGGAGCGCTTCGTCCCCGACCCGTTCGGGGCGCCCGGCGACCGGCTGTACCGCAGTGGCGACGTGGCCCGGCGGCTCGCGGACGGCAGCCTGGAGTTCCTCGGCCGCAACGACGAGCAGGTCAAGATCCGCGGGTTCCGCATCGAGCTGGGCGAGATCAGCGCCGCGCTGGCCGCCCGGGAGGACGTGCACGACGCCGTCGTCCTGGTCCGTGAGACCGCGCCGGGCGACAAGCAGCTCGTCGCGTACGTCGTGCCGTCCGAAGGCACCGTGCCCGACACCGCCGCGCTGCGCACCGCGCTCTCCCAGGACCTGCCCGAGTACATGGTCCCGGCCACCTACGTCGTCCTGGAGCGCCTGCCGCTGACGGTCAACGGCAAGCTCGACACCAAGGCGCTGCCCGCCCCCGACCCGGGCTCCGTGCGCGCCGCGGGCCAGGACCACACCGCCCCGCGCACCGCGCTGGAGCGCCGCGTCGCCGCCATCTGGAGCACGGTGCTCGGCGTCGGCCCGATCGGGGTCCACGACAGCTTCTTCGACCTCGGCGGCCACTCGCTGCGCGCCATCAACCTGACGGGGCACCTGCGCGAGGCCGGCTTCGACGTCTCCGTACGGGACCTCTTCGAGCACCGCACCGTGGCCCGGCTCGCCGAGCAGCTCGCGGACCGCCCCGAGGTCCGCGCGGCGCGGGGCGTCCGGCCCTTCGCGCAGCTCGCGCCCGAGGACCGGAAGCGGCTCCCCGGCGGCCTCGACGACGCGTACCCGATGTCCCAGGTGCAGATCGGCATGGTCGTCGAGATGCTCAGCGACACCGACCGGCACCCGTACCACAACGTCACCTCCTTCCGGATCCGCGACGAGCGGGCGTTCGACATCGCGGCGCTGCGCGCCTCCGTCCGGGCCGTGATCGACCGGCACGACGTCCTGCGCACCTCCTTCGACCTCAACTCCTACTCCGTACCGATGCAGTTGGTGCACACCGACGTCGACGTCCCGGTGGCGGAGCGGGACCTGCGCGGGCTGTCGGACGATGGAGTACGGGAAGCGCTGCGGGAGTTCACCCGGCAGGAGCGGGCCGACCTGATCGGTCTGGACACCCCGCCGCTGCTGCGCCTCTTCGGCCACTCCTGCGACGACGGGAGCTGGTGGCTCACCATCACCGAGTGCCACGCGATCCTCGACGGCTGGAGCCACCACTCCCTCCTCATGGAGATCGTCGAGGGCTACGGCACGGCCCGCGACGGCGGGACCGTCGAGGCCCCGGCCGCCCCCGACGTCCGGTTCGCGGACTTCATCGCGGCCGAGACGGCGTCCCGGGAGTCCGGGCACGACCGTGCGTACTGGACGGGCATCGTCGAGGGGTACCCGGCCTTCGCCCTCCCCGACGCCTGGTCCGGCGACGGCGTCGCGGGCGCCCCGCACCGCGTCAAGGTGCCGTTCCACGACCTGGAGGAGCGGCTGCGGGCACTGGCGTCCACGGCGGGCGCGTCACTGAAGAGCGTGCTGCACGCGGCGCACCTGAAGGTGATGAGCTCGGTCACCCGGGACGAGCGGTTCTTCACCGGACTGGTCTGCAACGCGCGGCCCGAGGCGCTCGGCGCCGACGGCGTCTACGGCATGCACCTGAACACGCTGCCCTTCGCGTTCGACGGCCCCGCGGACACCTGGCACGAGCTGGTGCGCCAGGTCTTCGACCGCGAGGTCGAGCTGTGGTCGCACCGCAGCTTCCCGATGCCGGACATCCAGCGTGAGGCGGAGGACGGCCTGCGGCTGGTGTCCGTGCGCTTCAGCTACCACGACTTCGACCAGGTCGACCGCGAGCAGGTGGACTACCTGGCGAGCATCGACGACAGCCCCACCGAGTTCCCGCTGGGCGTCTCGGCGCGGCTGGGCCACCTCTTCCTGACCGGCAGCCGCAAGCACCTGAGCGAGGCCGCCCTGGAGCGCCTGGCGGGCACCTTGCGCCAGGTCCTGGAAGCCATGGCCGCCGACCCGCAGGGCGACGCCCGCGCGTCGTACCTGCCCGCGGCGGAGCGCCGGCGACTGCTCGACCGGGGGACGGGCGAGGCGGCCGACTTCACGGACGCGTCCGTGCTCCGCCGCTTCGAGGAGCAGGCCCGGCGGACGCCGGACGCACCCGCCGTCGGCCTCGCCGGTACGTCGCTCGGTTACGCGGAACTCGACGCGCGGGCCAACCGGATCGCGCACCACCTGCGCGCCTCGGGCGTCGGTCCGCAGTCGGTGGTCGGTGTCCTGCTGGACCGCGGACCCGACCTGCTCGCGAGCCTGCTCGGGGTGTGGAAGGCCGGCGCGGCCTACGTGCCGATCGACCCCTCCTACCCGGCCGAGCGCATCGCGGCCATGCTGGACTCCGCGGGCGCCGGCAGCGCCATCACCCACTCCGCGTACGAGGACCGCTTCGACGGCGTCGGCCTGCTGGTCGTGGACCGGGACCGGGAGCTGGTCGCGTCGCGGCCCGCCACCCGGCCGGAGCGCACCGAGGACGGTGACGCGCTGGCGTATGTGATCTTCACTTCCGGTTCGACCGGCCGCCCCAAGGGCGTGGCCGTCACCCACCGGGG
>NZ_JBSFUB010000190.1:0-5468 GCF_053591575.1 Streptomyces altiplanensis
AAGATCGAGAACGCCATCGGCGAGGTCTTCGACCTCCGTCCGGCCGCGATCATCCGCGACCTCGACCTGCTGCGTCCGATCTACGCCCAGACCGCGGCGTACGGCCACTTCGGCCGCGAGATCCCCGACTTCGCCTGGGAGCGCACCGACCGCGTGGACGCCCTGCGCGCGGCTGCCGGCCTGTAAGCAACCGGCACTGCTCGGCCGCGACGGCCCCGGACCGCATCGGTCCGGGGCCGTCGCGCGTGCCGCGCTGCCGTGCCGCGCTGTCAGTGGGGTCTGGTAGGAATTTGGCTGTGAGCAGGAACGATGCGGGGTCCGAAGAGCCCGGGGGCGGGGCGCCGGAGCAGCTTGCGCTCATCCGGGAGAGTGTGCGGAAGGCGAAGGTCCCGAAGGCCAAGCCGCGGACGTGGCGTGGGGCGCCGCTGGCGAAGGAACTGCCCGTTGCCCGGGTCATGGTCAACAAGGGGGTGCTGCACCTCGACCAGTTCTTCGACTATGCCGTGACCGAGGAGCTGGACGCCGTCGCGCAGCCGGGGGTCCGGGTCCGGGTGCGGTTCGGGGCCGGGGCGCACAACGTCAGGGACGGCCGCCGTGAGGGCGGGGGGATGATCGACGGGTACCTCGTCGAGCGGCGGGCCGAGTCGGACTACGCCGGGCCGCTCGCCGCACTCGCCTATGTGGTGTCCCCGGAGCCGGTGCTCAGCCCTGAGCTGCTCGCGCTGTCGCGGGCGATCGCCGACCGTTACGCGGGGAGCCTCGCCGACGTACTGCAGCTGGCCGTTCCGCCGAGGAACGGGCCCGCGGAGGCCAAGCCCTCGCCCGAACCGCTGCCGCCGCCCGGTGTGCCGGAGGCCGGGACGTGGGAGCGGTACGTCCACGGGCCCGCGTTCCTGCGGGAGCTGGCGGGGGGCGGGGCGCCGCGGGCCGTGTGGAACGCGTTGCCGGGGCCGCACTGGCCGGACGAGCTCGCCCGTGCCGTGGCGGCGACGCTCGCCTCCGGGCGGGGCGCGCTGGTCGTGCTGCCGGACGGGCGGAGCGCGGCCCGGCTGGACGCGGCGCTCACCGCGCTGGTGGGCAAGGGGCACCACACGCTGCTGACCGCCGACGCCGGGCCCCAGAAGCGGTACCGGCAGTGGCTGGCGGCGCGGCGGGGGTCGGTGCGGGCCGTGATCGGGACGCGGGCCGCGATGTTCGCCCCGGTGGCGGATCTGGGTCTGGTGGCGGTGTGGGACGACGGGGATTCCAGTCACAGTGACGACCACGCGCCGTTCCCGCATGTGCGGGAGGTGCTGGAGCTGCGGTCGCAGCACAGCAAGTGCGGGTTTCTGCTGGGGGCGCTCAGCTGCACGGTCGAGGCGGCTCAGCTCGTCGAGAGCAAGTGGGCCGCGCCGTTGCGTGCGGGGCGTGAGCAGGTGCGGGCCGCGGCGCCGCTGATTCGTACGGTGGGGGACGAGGAGGTCGCCCGGGACGGCGCCGCGCGGGCCGCGCGACTGCCCAGCCTGGCGTGGCAGACCGTGCGGGACGGGCTCAGGTCCGGGCCGGTGCTGGTGCAGGTGCCCCGGCGCGGGTACGTACCGGGCCTGGCGTGCGAGCGGTGTCGTACGCACGCCAGGTGCCGGCACTGCGCCGGGCCTGTCGAAGCGGCTGACCAGCGGGAACTGCACTGCGGGTGGTGCGGCCGGGACGCGGCCGGATGGCGGTGCGGCGAGTGCGGGAGCATGCGGCTCCGGGCGCAGGTGGTGGGGGCCCGGCGCACGGCGGAGGAGCTGGGGCGGGCGTTTCCCGCTGTGCCGGTGCGTACGTCCGGACGGGACCATGTGCTGGAGAGCGTGCCGGGGGCGCCCGCGCTCGTCGTCAGTACGCCGGGGGCCGAGCCCGTGGCGGAGGGCGGTTACGCCGCGGCGCTGCTGCTCGACGGCTGGGCGATGCTCGGGCGGCAGGACCTGCGCGTCGGGGAGGAGGCGCTGCGGCGCTGGATAAGCGCCTCCGCGCTGGTCAGGGGGCAGGGGGAGGGCGGCACGGTGGTGGTTGTGGCCGAGCCTTCACTGCGGCCCGTGCAGGCGCTGGTGCGGTGGGACCCGGTGGGGCACGCGCAGCGCGAGCTGGCGGAACGGGCGGAGCTGGGCTTCCCGCCGGTGTCGCGGATGGCGGTAGTGAGCGGCCGGCCGGAGGCGGTCGCCGCGTTTCTGGCCGCGGCGGAGCTCCCGGGGGACGCCGAGGTGCTGGGGCCTGTGCCGCTGCCGGTCGCGGCGCCGGGCAGGCCCCGTCGGCCCGGCGATCCGCCGGTGGGCGAGGCGTGGGAGCGGGCGCTGCTGAGGGTGCCGCCGGGCAGTGGGGCGGCGCTTGCCGCGGCGCTGAAATCGGCGCAGGCGGCGCGGCTGGCCCGGGGAGGTGGCGATCCGGTGCGGATCAGGATTGACCCGCTGGACATCGGGTGACGGGGGAGGGGCGTGGCTTTTCCCCGGCCTGCCCGGCCCGCCCCTTCCCGCCGTGACACCGTGCGGCTCCGCCGCGCGGGACTCCGTCCGGGGCCCAGGTTCTCAATCGCCGGACGGGCCGAAGTTTTCGGGCCCGGACCGGAAAATCAAGCCCGTCCGGCGATTGAGGACACGCCTGCAAGGCGTCCGGGGTGTGGGCGCCTGCCCCCTCCGGGAAAGGGGGAGGGGTCAGCCGTTGCGGGGGCCGGGGAGGGCGCTCGGACGGACTTCCTCGCGCAGCGCATGGCCGGCTGCCGTCGGCTGGGGCGGCATGGAGCGGGCGGCCGGTACGGACGGCAGGGACGGCAGGGGCGGTGGCGCGGCAAGAGTGCGCGTAGCGGTCGTGGCCGTCGTCTCGAGGGCGAGCTCGCCCTCGGCGGCCGCGGGGGGCTGCGTCGCGGCCCGCCGCGCGCCGTAACGGCGGTGCACCGCCTGCTTGGTCACTCCGAGCGCCGAGCCGACCGCGTCCCAGGAGAAGCCGAGCGAACGGTCGAAGTCCACGGCGGCGGTCACCAGCGTCTCGACACTGTCCCGCAGCTCCTGCGCGAGGCGGACGGTCGGTGCCGGGGCCCTGCCGTAGACGACGAAGCCCGTGGAGGGGCCGGAGCGGCGCGGGCGGTAGACGTTGCCGAGCTGGGCGGTGAGGGTGCGCAGCGCGTCCACCTGCCGTCGCACCCGCTCGATGTCCCGTACCAACAGATGAAGGCTGGCCCGTGCTTGGGCGTCGTGGATTGCGTGGTCGGCCATGAACAAGCCTCTCGAACCGGCGTGGAAGAAGGAGTGGAAGAAGGGAGGACGGAAGGATCGGAAAGGTGGGTCGGGACCGCATGCGCGAGCCCTTTGGGTCAATCTCTCTTGACCAACGCGTCACCCGGCGCCGGGGTCACGCTCCTGGGGGCGTATGCGCATGTGCGCGGGGCGCGCGGATGTGCGTACGCCCCCTGGTGCCAGGGCCCATAGACTGGTGCGCCTCTTGACGCCGCACCCCGTTCCGCCTTCCTGCCCGAGAGGCCCGCGCCACCGATGAAGCTCGTCTTCGCAGGCACCCCCGAGGTCGCCGTACCCGCCCTGGACGCCCTGATCGCCTCCGGCCGGCACGAAGTTGCCGCCGTCGTCACCCGGCCCGACGCCCCGGCCGGACGCGGCCGCAAGCTCGTCGCCAGTCCCGTCGCCGCGCGCGCGGAGGAGGCCGGGATCGAGGTGCTCAAGCCGGTCAGGCCGCGCGACGAGGACTTCCTCGCGCGGTTGCGCGAGATCGCGCCGGACTGCTGCCCCGTCGTCGCGTACGGCGCGCTGCTGCCCAAGGCAGCCCTGGACATCCCCGCCCACGGCTGGGTCAACCTGCACTTCTCGCTGCTGCCGGCCTGGCGCGGCGCCGCCCCCGTGCAGCACGCGGTCCTCGCGGGCGACGAGGTCACGGGCGCCTCGACGTTCCTGATCGAGGAGGGCCTCGACTCCGGGCCGGTGTACGGCGTGCTCACCGAGCAGGTACGGCCCACCGACACCAGCGGCGACCTGCTCACCCGGCTCGCCTTCGCCGGTTCGGGACTGCTGGTCGCCACCATGGACGGCATCGAGGACGGCACGCTCCACGCCGTTCCGCAGCCCGCCGAGGGCGTCACGCTCGCACCCAAGATCACTGTCGAGGACGCGCAGGTCGACTGGACGGCGCCCGCGCTGCGCGTCGACCGCGTCGTGCGCGGCTGCACGCCCGCGCCCGGCGCCTGGACGCTGCTGCGCGGCGAGCGGCTCAAGCTGGTCGCCGTGAAGCCGCTGCCGGACCGCACGGACCTGGAGCTGGCCCCCGGCGAGCTGTCCGCGACGAAGAAGAACGTGTACGTCGGGACCGGATCGCACCCCGTCGAGCTCCTCTGGGTGCAGCCGCAGGGCAAGAAGCCGATGCTCGCCGCCGACTGGGCGCGCGGCGTGCGGATCGCCCCGGGCGAACACCTGGGCGCGTCGGACGTACGCTGAGAGGGATCGTCCCCTTCTCCAGCGGAGCACCTTTTTCGTGAGTGACCAGCCAAGCAGCAGTCCCGCCAAGCGACCCGCCAAGCGTCCGGCCAGGCCGCACCGGCGTCCCCAGAAGGATCCGGTCCGCTTCCTCGCCTTCGAGGCGCTGCGCGCCGTCGACGAGCGCGACGCGTACGCGAACCTCGTCCTGCCGCCGCTGCTCAAGAAGGCCCGCGCCAAGGGCAGCTTCGACGAGCGCGACGCGGCGCTCGCGACCGAGCTGGTGTACGGGACGCTGCGCCGCCAGGGCACGTACGACGCCGTCATCGCGGCGTGCATCGACCGGCCGCTGCGCGAGGTGGACCCGCCGGTCCTCGACGTGCTGGCGCTCGGCGCGCACCAGCTGCTCGGCACCCGCATCCCGACGCACGCCGCGGTCTCCGCGAGCGTGGAGCTGGCGCGCGTGGTGCTCGGCGAGGGGCGTGCGAAGTTCGTCAACGCGGTCCTGCGGAAGATCTCCAAGCAGGATCTCGACGCCTGGGTGGAGCAGGTCGCTCCGCCGTACGACGACGACGCCGAGGCGCACCTGTCCGTCGTCCACTCCCACCCGCGCTGGATCGTCTCCGCGCTCTGGGACGCCCTGGGCGGCGGCCGGGCCGGCATCGAGGACCTCCTCGAAGCCGACAACGAGCGGCCCGAGGTGACGCTCGTCGCCCGCCCGGGGCGCTCCACCGCCGAGGAGCTGCTGGACGCACTGGGCGAGGAGTCAGGGCTGCAGGGCCGCTGGTCGCCGTACGCCGTACGGCTGGCCGAGGGCGGCGAGCCGGGCGCCATCGCGGCCGTCCACGAGGGCCGTGCCGGAGTCCAGGACGAGGGCAGCCAGCTGGTCGCCGTCGCGCTCGCCGACGCGCCCGTCGAGGGGCGGGACGAGCGCTGGCTGGACGGCTGCGCCGGCCCCGGCGGCAAGGCCGACGTCGTGAAGCGGCTCCAGGCCGAGGGGCGCAGCGTGGCGATGGTCGGCGACGGGGTGAACGA
>NZ_JBSFUB010000191.1:0-5360 GCF_053591575.1 Streptomyces altiplanensis
ACGGCGCTGCCGGTCTGGGCGTACACCACCAGCGGGAGGTCCTGCTTGCGGCAGTGCTCGATGATCCGGTCGAAGCTGCCGTTGACGAGGGTCATGCCGGTGGCGACGACCGCGTCGGCCTCGGCCAGGACCTGGTCCATGTCGTCGGTGACGGGGTCGCCCCAGTGGGTGGTGCGCAGGTTGAAGTCGCAGGGCAGCGGGACGCCGCCCCGGTCGCGTATCGCCGCGACCAGCGGGTTGACGACGCCGATCAGCGCGACCTTCGCCCCCGGCGCGATGTCGAGGAGTCCGGCGACGGCCGCGTCCCTCGCCTCGGCCCGCACCTCCGGCGTGCCGGTCGGCAGAGTGACGGCCTCGGCGTCCTCCGCGTCGCGGTGCGGACGCACGCGTCCGAGGTAGGCGTCGAGCGCGGCGACGCGCACCGGCGCGGACTCATGGCGGATCAGGGTGTCCAGGGTGTGTCCGGAGGCGTCGGCGCAGAAGTCCGGGGCGATGTCCCCCGCCTCGAAGGAGCAGGCGCCGAAGGAGTCCCCGGAGCGCAGCAGCACGTACTGGTTGCGGTAGGTGACCTGGCTGCCGGCCAGGCGGGTGGTGTGGTGCACCCAGAAGGCGCTGGTGACGGCCAATTCGCTGGGGAGCGGCCCGAAGGCCCCGTCCAGGACGGCCTGCTGGAGTTCCGGTACGGACTGCGGGGGTGCGGGAGACATGGCTGTTTTCCTTCTCGAGGGTGTGTACGGCAGGGAGGGGGCGGCCCACGATGTGCCGCCCGGGGGAGCAAGGGAACAGGGGAACAAGGGGTCAGGGAAGGTCGGACAGGCGCTCGGGGTGGTAGGGCAGGCCGGCCAGTTCGGGGTGCCCGGCCGGCTGGAAGCACAGCAGCAGAGAACGCCGGTCCCTTCCCGTCCGGTTGGGGCCGGAGCGGTGCACGACGAGCCCGGGGAACATCAGGACCGAGCCGGCCGGTGCCTCGACGGTCACGGCACCGCGGACCTCGGTGCGCGCGGTGTCGACCAGCAGACCGGTCGGTTCGCGCCGGTCCCGCGGGGCCGGACCGGCGCGATGGCTGCCCGGCACGATCTGCAGCGCGCCGTTGTCGGCCGTGACGTCGTCGAGGAAGACCATCGCGGTGGCGACGTCCCGGGCGGCGGGCCCCGCGCAGCAGTACCAGTACGGGTAGTCCTGGTGCCAGCGGAACTCCGAACCGACGCCCGCGCGCTTGAAGTTCAGCTTGGACGTGAACCTTCCCAGTGCGTCGCCGCCGATGATCCGGCGCATGGGTGCCGTGATCCGGTCGTCGTCCCACAGGGCGTCGAGCACGGGATCCAGGTGGGTGACGGGCGACAGGCTGCGTACGGCGGGCGGACGGGCCTCCGGCTCCCAGTGGACGACGGTGCCGTCCACCTTCTCCAGCCGGTGCCCGTCCGGCCACACGGTGACGTCGGCCCTGCCGGCCCGTACCTCACGGGTCACCTGTGCGAGCACGGCTTCCCCGGCCTCGCCCAGGGCCGCTGTCTCGGCGGCTCCGAGGAGCCGCGGCAGGAGGACGAAGCCGCGTTCCACCTGCTTGTCGAGGAGGTCGGGAGAGTTACGGGAGTCGAGGGACACGGAACCAGCCACCTTCCGGTCGTGCGCGAGTGGTAAGGGCGAGGCGAGGGTTGTAGCCTCCCCCTCGCTACGGACGCTAGGCCGACTCGGCTACGAGGACGGGCGCGCCGCGCAGCAGCGCGCCGGCGGTCGGCGGCCAGTCCATCGCCGACCACGGGTGCCGCAGTTCGTCCTGCGCCGTGACCTCGTGGGGCCGCATCGATCCGAGGCCGACGGCGTCGGCGTGGTGGGAGTACGCGCTGTCCACGTACCGGTGCCCGGTGTCGGCGGCGAGGAAGACGTACGTCCTGTCGGCGTCGCGCTCCCGTTCCCACAGCGTGGCGAGGTACGCGGCCCCCGCCGACAGGCCGGCGAAGATGCCGCTGGCCCGCAGGAGTTCGACGGCGCCCGACATGGCGTAGTCGAAGTTCACCCAGTGGATGCGGTCGTACAGGTCGTGCCGCACGTTCTGGAACGGGATGGAGCTGCCGATACCCGCGATGATCATGTCCGGGTCCAAGACGTGCTCGGCGCCGAAGGTGACGCTGCCGAACGGCTGCACCCCGACGAGCGTCACGTCCCGTCCCGCCTCGCGCAGGTAGGTGGCGATGGCGCCGGTGGACGCCCCGGTGCCGACACCCCCGACGAGCGACAGCGGGCCCTCCGGGACCTCCTTGCGGATCAGGTCCGCGACGTCGCGGTAGCCGAGGTAGTGAATGGAGTCGTGGTACTGCCGCATCCAGTGGTAGTGCGGGTTCTCCCGCAGCAGTTCCCCGATCCGCTCGACGCGGAGGTTCTGGTCCAGGCGCAGGTTCTTGGACGGGCGGACCTGCTCCAGGGTGGCCCCCAGGATGTCCAGCTGGACGCGCAGGGTGCGGTCCACGGTGGTCGAGCCCACGATGTGGCAGTTCAGGCCGTAGCGGTGGCAGGCCAGGGCGAGCGCGTGGGCGTAGATGCCGCTGGAGCTGTCGACGAGGGTGTCACCCGGCTTGATCTGTCCGGTATCCAGCAGGTGGCGTACGGCGCCGAGCGCCGAGTACAGCTTCATCGTCTCGAAGCGCAGACAGACCGCGCCCGGCGGGACGGCCACGACGTCCGGTTCCTTGACGGCCTCGGCTATGTGCTCGTGCATGTCGTCGTCCTTCCGGTCAGGCGGCGTCGTGGCGGGTGAGCTTGAACAGGTACGCCTGGCAGTCGTCGCCCTCCCACGTCTGGCGGTGCAGGATGTGGGGCCGGAATCCGGCGTCCATCCCATAGGCGACGATCCGCTTGAGCTCGGCGGTGTTGGACACGATCAGGTAGATCTCGCCCTCCGGTGCGAGCAGGTCGCGGGTGACGATCTGGTCGAAGAAACGCGTGACGATCTCGGCGCCCACGCAGACGTTGCGGACCACGGTCGGGTCGTCGCTGGTCCGTGCGCTGACGGCGGGCGGGTTGAAGGTGATGACGTCCAGCCGGGCGGAGGCGGGGAACTCCTCGAAGAGGTTGGACACCAGGGGCCGGAAGACGGTCTCCGGCCGGTCTCCGACGATGCGCGCGTAGTGGTCGGCGGCCGTGGCCACGCTGTCCGGGTGGATGTCGGCCGCGTAGATCTCCCGCGCCCCGAGCGTGCCGGCCACGACGGCCTCGACGCCGAGGCCGACGCCCATGGCCGCGTACGACCTGCCCTTGACGGGGATCGTGCCGTCCAGCAGCCGGTCGTGGACGATGCGGCTGGTGTCGCCCGGCTTGAAGACACCCGGCGGCAGCGTGAACGCCCAGCCGTTGTAGTCGTACGTCCGGGTGGTGTGGATGTCGGACTTGGAGCCGCTGTTGATCGCGAGGATCTCGTCCCTGGGCAGCGTCTCGGGCAGGGATTCCAACAGGGCACGGGCGTCGTCCTGGGACGCGGCGGTGCCGCCGGCGGTCCGGTCGGTCATGGATCCTCCATGGGTCGGGTGGGAAGGGAAGTCGAGCGCTGAGGAACGGGCTGCGGCCGGAGCGGCCAGGTCGGTCACCGCCGATGGCGTACCGCTCCCTCGTCGTACGAGGCGCCGTCCGGGAGTGGCGCCTCGCGCCCCGGTACGTCAGCGGGCGCCCGGCTCGGACGAAGCGGCCGTCGATTGTGAACGACGCTGTGGTACGCCGCAACAGCGAGAGGTGCGGAGCCCCCGGGCGACCCGATCGCACCGGCACACGTTCCGCTGGACCGACAAGGCTTCGCTTCGTGCGGAACAACGCGGTCGCGGTTGTGGGTCGTGCGGGTGCGGAAGAGAAACCTTTCGCTGTGCCCGAACCGACCGCGGGGGAAGCTGGTTCGGACCTCGCTGACGGGGCGGCATCGGCGAGAGGGCCGACGGCTCGCCGCCATCGGCCGACGGCGCCGGATGCGGGTTGCCTCGGGCTGTCCCGGGGCCGCCCCTACCCGAGCTTCCGCTGTCGAAGCCGGCGCCGCACGGGATCAGCGGCGGAGCGCCGACAGCCCCGGTGCGGGCGAGTAAGGCTGGGCGGCTGCGAAGGACGGACATGCTGCTCCCGGGAGATCACATGAGGTGGCCCCCGCACCACGCCGCTGGACGGAGCGGAGAGTGCGGGGCCCGAGCAGCATGATGCATCATGAAAATGATTGTCAACATCACCTGATGGTCCTTCATGGGATGAGTGCTTCCATGTCCGGTCGCCACGCGTTCGCGGCGACTTCGGCGCGAGTGAGGGCTAGTAGTGATTATCGTTTTCATATACGCTCCCGCTGTCATTCCGCTGTCAGCCCCGGACGGGAGCCCGTATGGAACCGCACGACGTGGCCACCAGAGCGGCAGGAGGCGAGGAGAATCTCGACCGACTGTTCCACGCCTTGTGGTCGCCGATCGGCGTGGCTGCCGTCAACGCCGCGCGGCTGCGCCCCGGTGCGCGTGTCCTCAACGCGTGGTGCGGCACGGGCACGTTCGCGATCCCCGCCGCGGAACAGGTCGGCCCGCTCGGCGTCGTCGACGCGGTAGACAGGGCGGAGTCCTTGCTCGAGCGGGGCCGCGCGAAGGCCGCCTCCCGGGGACTCTCCAACGTGCGCTTCCTGGGCGGTGACGTTCTCGACTGGCCGGCGCCTCGTGGCGGCTACGACGCCGTCGTGTGTGCGCTCGGTGTTCCGTCGCTCTCCGACGCCTCGGCCGGGACGGAGCGACTGCTGAGACTGGTACGGCCCGGCGGGCGGATGACCGTGACGGTCCGGTCCCGGGACGCGCTCGTTCCGCTGACCGAGGTGGCGCAGCGGGCCCTCGCGCCGGAACGGCCGGGTGCCGCCGACGCCCCACCGCTGGGCGATCCGCTTCGCCCCCTCGGTACTCCCCGGGCGTTACGACACTGGCTCGCCGCTCGCTCGCTGTCATTCATCGACGTGCAGTACGTCCCGCTCCTCGTGCCCTGTGACCCCGACCTCTTGTGGCCTCTCGCGGACATCGTGTTCGGGGGCTTGCTCGACGGACTGCCCACCGCCGCGGTGGAGCGCGTCCGTCGACGGTTCTCGGACGGTCTGCTCGCTGAGGGCCGCGACGTGATCGACGCTTCCGTGCTCGTGGGCACGGGGACCGTCCCTCGCGTCGCCCTACCGCGCCGCCCCCGAGGCGCCCGCCCCCTGACGACCGCCGGCCGGCCCGTGGGGCCGGTGCCGCAGTCCGGTTGACCTACAGGAGTTCCATGTCCCATCGTCTGTTCACCTCGGAGTCCGTGACCGAGGGCCACCCCGACAAGATCGCTGACCAGATCAGCGACACGATCCTCGACGCGCTCCTGCGGGAGGACCC
>NZ_JBSFUB010000192.1:0-5142 GCF_053591575.1 Streptomyces altiplanensis
CGGGTCCGGAGACCGGACCCGCCCGCCGCTCGCGTGCGGCCCCTGCGGCCGGATCCGGGACCGGTCCCGGATCCGGCCCTCCGGTCAGCCCGCGTCCCCGCCGGGGAGGAACTCCTGGAGCTTCGACTTCAGGCCCTGCTTCATCACCGCGCCGGCCTCCGGGTCCCCCTTCACGAGCGCCGACGCCGTCGCCTCGATCTGGTCCCACGTCGCGTGCGGCGGGACCGGCGGCACCGACGGATCGGTGACGAAGTCCAGCACCACCGGGCCCTCCGCCGCCAGCGCGGCCCGCCACGCGCCCTCCACCTCCTCCGGCTTCTCCACCCGGATCCCGGTGAGGCCGACCGACTCGGCGAACGCCGCGTACGACACGTCGGGGAGCGACTGCGACGGCAGGAAGGACGGGGCTCCGCCCATCGCGCGCAGCTCCCAGGTCACCTGGTTGAGGTCCCGGTTGTTCCAGACGGCGACTACCAGCCGCGGGTCCTCCCACAGGTGCCGGTACTTCGCGACGGAGATCAGCTCCGCCATGCCGTTCATCTGCATCGCCCCGTCACCGACGAGCGCGATCGCCGGACGGTTCGGGTGCGCGAACTTCGCCCCGATCGCGTACGGCACACCGCACCCCATCGTGGCCAGCGTCCCCGACAGCGACGCCCGCATGTCCCCGCGCAGCCGCACGTGGCGCGCGAACCAGTTGGTGGCCGACCCCGAGTCGGCGGTGATCATCGCGTGGTCCGGAAGCAGCGGGGACAGCGCCGCCGCCACGTGTTCCGGATTGACCGGATCGGCCGACAGGGAGGCCCGCCGCTCCATGACCTCGGTCCACCGCGCGACGCCCGCGCAGATCTCGTCGAACCAGTCCCGCGACTCCTGGCGCCGCAGCAGCGGGATGAGCTCGCGCAGCGTCGCCCGCGCGTCGCCGACGAGGTTCACCTCGTACGGATAGCGCATCCCGATCATATGCGGGTCGATGTCGATCTGCACGGCCCGCGCCTTGCCGAACTCCGGCAGGAACTGGGAGTACGGGAAGCTGGAACCGATGGTCAGCAGCGTGTCGCAGTCCCGCATCATCTCGTACGACGGGCGGGTGCCCAGCAGCCCGACCGAGCCCGTGACGTACGGCAGCTCGTCGGACAGCACGTCCTTGCCGAGCAGCGCCTTCGCGACCCCCGCCCCCAGCAGCTCCGCGACCTCCGCGACCTCGGCGCGCGCCCCGGCCGCGCCCTGGCCGGCCAGGATCGCGACCTTGTCGCCGGCGTTGAGCACGTCGGCCGCCCGCCGCAGCGCGTCCGGCGAGGGCATCGCCGTCCAGCTGCTGCGGTCCAGGCTGGAGGGGACCATCTTGAAGGCGTGCGGCGGCGGAGTGTACTCCAGCTCCTGCACGTCCGCCGGCACGATGACCGCGGTCGGACAGCGCCGGGCGTACGCCGTGCGGATCGCCCGGTCCAGCACGTTCGGCAGCTGCTCCGGCACGGTCACCGTCTCCACGAAGTCGGAGGCGACGTCCTTGAACAGCGAGTGCAGGTCGACCTCCTGCTGGTACGAGCCGCCCATCGCGCTGCGCGCGGTCTGGCCGACGATGGCCAGCACCGGCACGTGGTCGAGCTTGGCGTCGTACAGGCCGTTGAGGAGGTGGATCGCGCCGGGCCCGGAGGTCGCGGCGCACACGCCGAGCCGGTTGCCGAACTTCGCGTACCCGACCGCTTCGAACGCGGCCATCTCCTCGTGCCGGGACTGGATGAAACGCGGCTGGTCCTCGGCGCGGCCCCAGGCGGCCAGCAGGCCGTTGATGCCGTCCCCCGGATAGCCGAAGACGCACTCGACTCCCCACTCGCGCAGGCGCGACAGGATCCGGTCGGCAACATCGGTGCTCATATGGGGGCCTCCTACGGGCTGTGCGGAGCGGCTGGACGTGCGGAGCGGCCGAAAAGGCAGCACTGTGCCGAGTACCAGGGATGCGGCGACGGAAACCGGACGCCCGCGAACCCGACCCGTTTGGCGTGCCGAGGCGGGGGCACGTGCTCCATGTGCTTCGGACCGGAGGCACGTCCGTGGGAGCGGCAATGCGCTCCGGACGTGTCACGTCCAGGAGCCCGGCAGCCTCCCCACGGTGATATCCGTCCGCCGTCTGCACCGTTCAGGGAGTTGCAACGAAGATGCGTACAACCGCCGTTCGCAGGACGCACCCGCACGACGACGCCCCCGACACCACCGAGGCCTTCCGCCGCTTGTGCGCCATGCCCGAGGGCGAGGAGCGGGACGCCGTGCGCCGGGAGATCGTGAACGCCTGGCTGCCGATGGCGGACCGGCTCGCGGGCCGGTTCCGCAATCGCGGCGAGGCCATCGAGGACCTGCGTCAGGTGGCCGCACTGGGCCTGGTCAAGGCCGTCGACCGCTACGACCCGGACCGCGGCTCGGCCTTCGAGAGCTTCGCCGTGCCGACCATCACCGGCGAGATCAAGCGGCACTTCCGCGACCACATGTGGACCCTCCACGTGCCGCGCCGCGTCCAGGACCTCCGCAACCGGGTCCGCGCCGCCAGCCAGGACCTGGCCACGACCGTGTCGGGCCGTGCCCCCACCGTCGCGGAGATCGCCGAGCACGCCGGCATGAGCGAGGAGGAGGCCCGCACCGGGATGGAGGCGCTCGACTCCTTCACCGCCCTGTCCCTGGACGCCCAGCTGCCCGGCACGGGCGACGGTTACTCGCTCAGCGACGCCCTCGGCGGCCTCGACGGCGCGCTCGACGTCATCGTCGACCGCGAGGCCGTCAAGCCGGCGCTCAGCCGGCTCCCCGAGCGCGAGAAGAAGATCCTCTACATGCGCTTCTTCCGGGACATGACGCAGAGCCGCATCGCCGAGGACCTCGGACTCTCCCAGATGCACGTCTCCCGGTTGATCAGCCGCTGCTGTACCCGCCTGCGCGACGAGGCTCTGCGGGACGCCGCATAGCGAGCGCGGCATGGCGTGACATCAGGTCCATGGCCTGGCCCTCCGCCATCGAGAACGCCCGTCGGACGCCCGTACGGAAAAGGGTGAGGACCCCCTGTACGGGCCCGGTGGACCCGCCGTCGGCCGGCGCCGTCAGCGGCACGCACAGCAGCGAGGTGACGTCCGCCCGTACGAGCACGGGGCCGCCCGCCGGATCCCGGCCGAAGCCGTCCGTGTCCTCCGGCTGCACCTGGAGGGACGCGCAGCCGCCGCGGGCGGCCTCCGTCACCAGCGGGCACGAGGCCGGGTCCTGTCCCGCCACCGCCTGTGCCAGGGCCTGGGCGTCCGGGTCCCCCGGACCGAGGACCAGGGCGCGCTTGAGCGCCCTGCCCGCGACGGTGTCGGCGACCACCCAGTCGGCGAACCGCCCGTGCAGGGTCCGCGCCGCGCCTGCGAGAACCGCCTCCCGGTCGCCGGGCGCGACGGACAGCAGCTGTGTGGTCATCGCGTCGAGGAGATCCATCAGCTCCGCGTGACGGGTCGTCTCCGACAGGTCCGGCAGCGCGGGGCGCCGTCCCGCCGCGACGGCCCCCGGAGCCGGGTACACGCCGGTGGAAAGACCGGGCTGGAGGACGGTGAGCACCACCGGATGCGGCTCGTCCGGCGGACGCAGCGCGCTCATGGTGGCCAGCAGCCGTTCGTGCGGGCGCTGCTGGAGATGGACGGTCAGACTCCGGTCGCCCTCGCCGCGGGCCACGGCCGCGGCCTGCGAGCGGAACGCGGCCCGGTCCCCGGGGCTGAGGAGGGCCGCCAGCGGCCGCCCCGTCGCATATCCGGCCCGTACGCCGGTGAGCCCCGTCGCGGCGAAGTTCATCCGCCGTACGACGGTGTCCCTGTCCACCAGGGCCACCGGCAGCGGCAGCCGCTGGAACAGGGCCTTGAGCTCCTGTCGCTCCTGTCGCTCCTGCCGGTCGGGGGAGGGGGCGCTGGGGGCGGCCGCCTTCAGCTGCTCGTACTGCGGCCACAACGTGTCGGCCACGTGCCGGAGTTCGAAGAGGGCCGCGTCCAGAAGGGCGAGATGTTCATCGGGAGGCAGGGCACGGCCCGCCCTCAATTCACCGATCCGCCTGACGAAATCCGCCAGTTCCGCGCCGAAGTCGTCCGTCTGCGTCATACGAGAAAGCTAACCGGTCCAGCGGTTTTGCGGACCCGGGGGCGGGAAGCCGCACCACGACAGGGAGGACGCCGCCATGCTGACCGAGCAGGAACTCCAAGGGCCGGAGCCCGACTCCGTGGTGCGCAGGCTGTCCGAGCTGGCGCAGCAGTCCGCGCGCTGCGCCCCCGCCTGCTGCGGCGCCGTGGCGACGATCGCCGACGGCGGCACGGAACGGCGCACCTCGGCGACCCACCCGGACCTGGCCGCGCTCGCCTCCGTCCAGCTCGACCTCGGTGACGGACCGATCCCGACCGCGCTGGACCGGGGCGAACCCGTGGACACGGAGGACCTGCTGAACGAGGAGCGGTGGCCCCGGTACCGGGCCCTGGCGCTCGATTCCGGGGTGAGGGCCAGCATGACCATTCCGTTCTGCCGGGCCGGCATGGAGGTCACCGTCAGTCTCTACAGTTTCCGCCCCGGCTCCCTGGAGCGCGCGGCGTACGGCCCGGTGGGCGTCCTCGGTGAGCAGACCACCGCGAGCCTGGTCCGTGACCGGCGCTACCGCGAGGCCCTCGCCGAGGTCGGCCAGCTGGAGACGGCGCTGCGCTCGCGCGCCGTGATCGACCAGGCCAGCGGAATCGTGATGCATGTACTGCGCTGCGACAGCGACGAGGCGTTCGCGGTACTGCGGCAGATGTCGCAACGGACGAACCGCAAGCTGGCGGAGGTCGCCGAGGCGGTCGTCCGCGACAGGGGGCGCGGCCTGGAGAGCACCCTGGCCCGGCTCGCACCGCCCCACTAGGAACCCGGCTCCCGGGCCCGGCCCCAGAAGCGCTGTGCTGGAACCACCCGTATAACCGTATACGGGGCAAGTAACCGTATACAGGGTGATCCGATCGGCGTGGAGGTGACGTCATCATGCAGCGGACGGTCGAGGAAGGCCGTGGCCCCGTCCGGTACGGGCCGCCCGCCCCCGAGCCCGGCCTGCCCGTCCTGCCCGAGCTGTCCGCCGTGCTCGCCGCCGCCGCCGGGCGCACCGACCCCGAGCCGCCC
>NZ_JBSFUB010000193.1:0-3151 GCF_053591575.1 Streptomyces altiplanensis
CCGATCTGTTCCGCTCTTTCGTGATGTGTGGTCCCGATCACGGGAAAACATTCATGGAGAGTTTGATCCTGGCTCAGGACGAACGCTGGCGGCGTGCTTAACACATGCAAGTCGAACGATGAAGCCCTTCGGGGTGGATTAGTGGCGAACGGGTGAGTAACACGTGGGCAATCTGCCCTTCACTCCGGGACAAGCCCTGGAAACGGGGTCTAATACCGGATAATACTTCTTCGGGCATCCGAAGAGGTTGAAAGCTCCGGCGGTGAAGGATGAGCCCGCGGCCTATCAGCTTGTTGGTGGGGTAATGGCCCACCAAGGCGACGACGGGTAGCCGGCCTGAGAGGGCGACCGGCCACACTGGGACTGAGACACGGCCCAGACTCCTACGGGAGGCAGCAGTGGGGAATATTGCACAATGGGCGCAAGCCTGATGCAGCGACGCCGCGTGAGGGATGACGGCCTTCGGGTTGTAAACCTCTTTCAGCAGGGAAGAAGCGCAAGTGACGGTACCTGCAGAAGAAGCGCCGGCTAACTACGTGCCAGCAGCCGCGGTAATACGTAGGGCGCAAGCGTTGTCCGGAATTATTGGGCGTAAAGAGCTCGTAGGCGGCCTGTCGCGTCGGATGTGAAAGCCCGGGGCTTAACCCCGGGTCTGCATTCGATACGGGCAGGCTAGAGTGTGGTAGGGGAGATCGGAATTCCTGGTGTAGCGGTGAAATGCGCAGATATCAGGAGGAACACCGGTGGCGAAGGCGGATCTCTGGGCCATTACTGACGCTGAGGAGCGAAAGCGTGGGGAGCGAACAGGATTAGATACCCTGGTAGTCCACGCCGTAAACGTTGGGAACTAGGTGTTGGCGACATTCCACGTCGTCGGTGCCGCAGCTAACGCATTAAGTTCCCCGCCTGGGGAGTACGGCCGCAAGGCTAAAACTCAAAGGAATTGACGGGGGCCCGCACAAGCAGCGGAGCATGTGGCTTAATTCGACGCAACGCGAAGAACCTTACCAAGGCTTGACATATACCGGAAACACCCAGAGATGGGTGCCCCCTTGTGGTCGGTATACAGGTGGTGCATGGCTGTCGTCAGCTCGTGTCGTGAGATGTTGGGTTAAGTCCCGCAACGAGCGCAACCCTTGTCCTGTGTTGCCAGCATGCCCTTCGGGGTGATGGGGACTCACAGGAGACCGCCGGGGTCAACTCGGAGGAAGGTGGGGACGACGTCAAGTCATCATGCCCCTTATGTCTTGGGCTGCACACGTGCTACAATGGCCGGTACAATGAGCTGCGATGCCGCGAGGCGGAGCGAATCTCAAAAAGCCGGTCTCAGTTCGGATTGGGGTCTGCAACTCGACCCCATGAAGTCGGAGTTGCTAGTAATCGCAGATCAGCATTGCTGCGGTGAATACGTTCCCGGGCCTTGTACACACCGCCCGTCACGTCACGAAAGTCGGTAACACCCGAAGCCGGTGGCCCAACCCCTTGTGGGAGGGAGCTGTCGAAGGTGGGACTGGCGATTGGGACGAAGTCGTAACAAGGTAGCCGTACCGGAAGGTGCGGCTGGATCACCTCCTTTCTAAGGAGCACTTCTAGGCCGGCTCTGCCGGTCCAGGGGCCAGTTCATCGGCGAACGTCCGGTGCTGGTTGCTCATGGGTGGAACGTTGACTACTCGGCACGGTCGGTTGGACCTGTTAGTACTGCTTCGGCGTGGAAAACAGGATCTGATGGATCGGGTCGGGCACGCTGTTGGGTGTCTGAGGGTACGGACTTCGGTCCTTATCTTCGCGATGCCGGCCCCAGTGCACTCGTCCGTCAGGGCGGGGTGATGGGTGGCTGGTCGTTGCTTGAGAACTGCACAGTGGACGCGAGCATCTGTGGCCAAGTTTTTAAGGGCGCACGGTGGATGCCTTGGCACCAGGAACCGATGAAGGACGTGGGAGGCCACGATAGTCCCCGGGGAGCCGTCAACCAGGCTTTGATCCGGGGGTTTCCGAATGGGGAAACCCGGCAGTCGTCATGGGCTGTCACCCATGCCTGAACACATAGGGCATGTGGAGGGAACGCGGGGAAGTGAAACATCTCAGTACCCGCAGGAAGAGAAAACAACCGTGATTCCGGGAGTAGTGGCGAGCGAAACCGGATGAGGCCAAACCGTATGCGTGTGATACCCGGCAGGGGTTGCGCATGCGGGGTTGTGGGATTGCACTTCAACAGTCTGCCGGCTGTTGGGCGAGTCAGAAACCGTTGGTGTAGGCGAAGGACATGCGAAAGGTCCGGCGTAGAGGGTAAGACCCCCGTAGCCGAAACATCAACGGCTTGCTTGTGCAACACCCAAGTAGCACGGGGCCCGAGAAATCCCGTGTGAATCTGGCGGGACCACCCGTTAAGCCTAAATATTCCCTGGTGACCGATAGCGGATAGTACCGTGAGGGAATGGTGAAAAGTACCGCGGGAGCGGAGTGAAATAGTACCTGAAACCGTGTGCCTACAAGCCGTGGGAGCGTCGCTGTATGTGCTTGCACATGCAGTCGTGACTGCGTGCCTTTTGAAGAATGAGCCTGCGAGTTAGCGGTGTGTAGCGAGGTTAACCCGTGTGGGGAAGCCGTAGCGAAAGCGAGTCCGAACAGGGCGATTGAGTTGCACGCTCTAGACCCGAAGCGGAGTGATCTAGCCATGGGCAGGTTGAAGCGGAGGTAAGACTTCGTGGAGGACCGAACCCACCAGGGTTGAAAACCTGGGGGATGACCTGTGGTTAGGGGTGAAAGGCCAATCAAACTCCGTGATAGCTGGTTCTCCCCGAAATGCATTTAGGTGCAGCGTCGTGTGTTTCTTGCCGGAGGTAGAGCACTGGATAGGCGATGGGCCCTACCGGGTTACTGACCTTAGCCAAACTCCGAATGCCGGTAAGTGAGAGCACGGCAGTGAGACTGTGGGGGATAAGCTCCATGGTCGAGAGGGAAACAGCCCAGAGCATCGACTAAGGCCCCTAAGCGTACGCTAAGTGGGAAAGGATGTGGAGTCGCAGAGACAACCAGGAGGTTGGCTTAGAAGCAGCCACCCTTGAAAGAGTGCGTAATAGCTCACTGGTCAAGTGATTCCGCGCCGACAATGTAGCGGGGCTCAAGCGTACCGCCGAAGTCGTGTCATTCA
>NZ_JBSFUB010000193.1:3249-5100 GCF_053591575.1 Streptomyces altiplanensis
GGGATGGGTAGGGGAGCGTCGTGTGCCGGGTGAAGCCGCGCCGGAAGGCAGTGGTGGACGGTACACGAGTGAGAATGCAGGCATGAGTAGCGATACACACGTGAGAAACGTGTGCGCCGATTGACTAAGGGTTCCTGGGTCAAGCTGATCTGCCCAGGGTAAGTCGGGACCTAAGGCGAGGCCGACAGGCGTAGTCGATGGACAACCGGTTGATATTCCGGTACCCGCTTTGAAACGCCCAGTATCGAATCCTCTGATGCTAAGGCCGTGAAGCCGTCCCGGAGCCTTCGGGCAAAGGGAAGTGGTGGAGCCGCCGGCCCAAGGTGGTAGTAGGTAAGCGATGGGGTGACGCAGGAAGGTAGTCCAGCCCGGGCGGTGGTTGTCCCGGGGTAAGGGTGTAGGCCGAGGGGTAGGCAAATCCGTCCCTCATACAAGGCTGAGACCTGATGCCGAGCCGATTGTGGTGAAGTGGATGATCCTATGCTGTCGAGAAAAGCCTCTAGCGAGTTTCATGGCGGCCCGTACCCTAAACCGACTCAGGTGGTCAGGTAGAGAATACCGAGGCGTTCGGGTGAACTATGGTTAAGGAACTCGGCAAAATGCCCCCGTAACTTCGGGAGAAGGGGGGCCATCACCGGTGATCGGATTTACTCCGTGAGCTGGGGGTGGCCGCAGAGACCAGCGAGAAGCGACTGTTTACTAAAAACACAGGTCCGTGCGAAGCCGTAAGGCGATGTATACGGACTGACGCCTGCCCGGTGCTGGAACGTTAAGGGGACCGGTTAGTGACCTTTCGGGGTTGCGAAGCTGAGAACTTAAGCGCCAGTAAACGGCGGTGGTAACTATAACCATCCTAAGGTAGCGAAATTCCTTGTCGGGTAAGTTCCGACCTGCACGAATGGCGTAACGACTTCTCGACTGTCTCAACCATAGGCCCGGTGAAATTGCACTACGAGTAAAGATGCTCGTTTCGCGCAGAAGGACGGAAAGACCCCGGGACCTTTACTACAGTTTGATATTGGTGTTCGGTTCGGCTTGTGTAGGATAGGTGGGAGACGGTGAAGCATGCACGCCAGTGTGTGTGGAGTCAATCTTGAAATACCACTCTGGTCGTGCTGGATGTCTAACCTCGGTCCGTGATCCGGATCAGGGACAGTGTCTGATGGGTAGTTTAACTGGGGCGGTTGCCTCCTAAAGAGTAACGGAGGCGCCCAAAGGTTCCCTCAGCCTGGTTGGCAATCAGGTGTTGAGTGTAAGTGCACAAGGGAGCTTGACTGTGAGACCGACGGGTCGAGCAGGGACGAAAGTCGGGACTAGTGATCCGGCAGTGGCTTGTGGAAGCGCTGTCGCTCAACGGATAAAAGGTACCCCGGGGATAACAGGCTGATCTTCCCCAAGAGTCCATATCGACGGGATGGTTTGGCACCTCGATGTCGGCTCGTCGCATCCTGGGGCTGGAGTCGGTCCCAAGGGTTGGGCTGTTCGCCCATTAAAGCGGTACGCGAGCTGGGTTTAGAACGTCGTGAGACAGTTCGGTCCCTATCCTCTGCGCGCGTAGGAATATTGAGAAGGGCTGTCCCTAGTACGAGAGGACCGGGACGGACGAACCTCTGGTGTGCCAGTTGTCCTGCCAAGGGCATGGCTGGTTGGCTACGTTCGGAAAGGATAACCGCTGAAAGCATCTAAGCGGGAAGCCTGCTTCGAGATGAGTGTTCCCACCCCCTTTGAGGGGTTAAGGCTCCCAGCAGACGACTGGGTTGATAGGCCAGATGTGGAAGCCCGGCAACGGGTGGAGCTGACTGGTACTAATAGGCCGAGGGCTTGTCCTCAGTTGCTCGCGTCCACTGTGTT
>NZ_JBSFUB010000194.1:0-5080 GCF_053591575.1 Streptomyces altiplanensis
GTCCCGAACCCCCACCGTCACCCTCGCCGCATGACCACCCCAAACAGTCACAAACCAGGCACCACATCCTTGACGAAGGACATAGAGGCACCCCCCCGGCTGGGACGACGTCCATGACGACGCGGTCGGGGCGCAGCAGGACGGCGTCCACCCGGCCGGCGCGCAGCCAGGCGGCGAGCGTGCCGTCGTCACGGAGGTCGGTCACGGGAATCGCCCGGACGCCGAGCCCGTGGGCGAGGGCGCGCAGCGAGGGCCAGGGGTCGGCGTCGGTCAGGACGGTGAAGGCGTCGCCGAGCAGTTCGTCGAGACGGGTGCGCCGGCCGTCGCGTCCCACCCACGGTTGCGGGCAGTGGGTGCCCACAAGACCCTTGCGGGTGCGGCACCGCACGAGAGGGCCGGCGGTCAGGGGTGGGCTGAGGTCGCGGCCCGCCGCCGTGGTGAGGCCGGGTATGCGGCAAGCGGCGGCCAGGAGCGTGCGGCGCAGGGCGGCGGCGCCGTCCTGGCCGCCGGTCATGGCCCAGCCCATGGCGACCGCGAGCCGGATCACATGCCGTGCGTGCGGCTTGCGCTCGCTCTTGTACGTGTCCAGCAGCCGCTCGTCGCCGCCCTGCTGGAGGACTCGGGCGAGCTTCCAGGTGAGGTTGTGGGCATCACGCAGGCCCGAGCACAGTCCCTGCCCGACGAACGGCGGGGTGAGGTGGGCGGCGTCGCCGAGGAGGAAGACCCGTCCGCTGCGCCACCGGTCGGCCACCCGCGCCCGGAAGGTGTACTGCGTCTCCCGTACGACGTCGAAGTCCCCGTCGTACGAGGGCGGCAGCCACGGGGCGACCAGCTCGCGGACCGGTTCCTGCCCGTCTTGCAGACGGAACTCCCAGCGGTAGCGGTCCTCACCGACGCGCATGAACGTCGCCGGCCGGTGCGGGTCGCAGACCTGGTCGACGCCCTCTCAGCAGCGGACGTCGGCCTTCGTGCGGACGTCGATGACGGTCCAGCGTTCCTCGAAGCGCAGGTCCTCCCACACGGCGGCGACAGCGGCACGGGTGAGGCTGCCCGCGCCGTCGCAGCCGAGGACCGCCTCGGCCCACAGATGATGCTCACCGTCGTCGTCGCGGTAGGTCACGCGCACGGGGCCGGCCAGGTCCGGGCCGACGCCGGTGACCTCGACGCCGTCCCGCAGTTCGCACTCCGGTCGGCGGGCGAGGGCGTCGCGCAACAGTCGCTCCAGCTCAGGCTGGTCGAACATGCTGGTCTGCGGGTAGCCGTGATGGCCGTGCTCGGAGCGCCGGAACTCGGCCATGACCCGGTGCCGGGCGTCCAGCAGCCGAAGACCGTTCGCGGGGCGGGCGATCGCGGCGAACTCCTCGCCTACGCCTGCGGCCTGGAGGATGCGGCGCACCTCGTCGTCGGTGGCGACGGCACGCGGGAGCGGGTAGACGTCCTGGTGGCGTTCCAGGACGACGGTGCGGACACCGCGCCGGGCGAGGAGGAGGGCTGCGGTCACGCCCACCGGCCCGGCGCCGATGATCACGACGGGTGCGGGGTCGGTCTGTGCCGGCCCGGGTGCGGTGTCCCGGGGTCCGGCCTGGTCGGCGGTCATGTGCGGCTCATCTCGGTTCCTACTTCGCGTCCGTGACGGGCGTGTACTGCTCGCCGAGGTCGATCATGAGCCACCAGCCAAGATCACATTGACGACAGACCCTAGGCCGGAATCGCTTCAGCTTTCGATGGGTGCCTGGCCGGATCTCAGATGGCGAAGAGCAGACCGGCGCTGATGAGGACGATGACGGCGGTTGCGAAGTGGATGCCGAATGCGACCGCCTTGGTGCCGCCGTGGCGCAGCACTATCAGGGTGCCACCGAGCGGTGCCAGTGCCAGTGCCAGTGCCAGTGCCAGTGCCACGATGAGCACGAACCAGGCTTCGGCACGGGTGCCCGCGAAGATGAGGAGTACCAGGCCCATGATGCCGAAGGTGCTGTCCCGTAGTCCCTTGACGGTGAGGTAGGCCCCATCGCCGCTCCGTGCGGCGGGCACGCCGTAACCTGCGGCGGCAGCTCGGGGCTGAAGCAGAAAGCGGGCGCCAATGAACAGCACGAAGAGGTTGAGGGCTGCGGCCATGGTGTAGGCGGTGACGGTCATGTCATGGCTCCATGAGTTCCGCGATGATCCGGTGCGTCTGTCGGGCTTCGGCGAGGGACGAGCGCCAGCACACTCAGTCCGAACATCAGCACCCCCAGGGGCAGGTGCAGAGACGGAACGTGGGCGATGCCGAGCCAGACCTGAGCTGAGGCGAGGACGAGGAAGCCCGAAGCGTGCCAGACGGGCCGCAGCGAGCCGCCGCCCGGTTTCCACGCCAGTACCGCCGCGAGCACGTACAGCATCGTCGCGCCGTACATCACTCGGGCGCCGACACTGTGCAGCGTCTCTCTGTAGGCGGAGGACAGCAGCAGACCGGCGGAGACGGCCTGCAGAAAGATGGTCAGTGTCTGCAAAGCGATCGCGGTCCTAAGGAATAAAGAGTGGCGATGTCCGTTCACCGTCGTCGACACCTGGGTGGCCATGTCACGGTCTCCATTTCTACTCTGGGGCAGTAGACGTGTAGTGGTTTCGCTTTCGGCCGTATGGCGGAGCGGGCCTGTCGAGGTAGGCGAGAGGTGGCCGGCACCAGGGCAGCCGGCCATAGTCCGGTCCGCGGCGGCGAGGCGGGAGCGGCTCTCCCCTCCCGCCACGTCGCCCAATCCTTCATGGCCGCACAGCGGCGCCGGTCAGGTCGACCGTGCCTGCTGGGTGGACTGCAGTACCGCGGTCAGGAAGCTGTGCACCGTCTCCAGTTCGCCCGTGTCGAAGCCTTCCGCGACCGCCACCACCTCGGCGATCACCGGTCCGAAGAAGGACCACCCGAGTTCCGTGGCCTTCTCCTCCACCTCCAGCAGCACGCGTCGCCGATCGACGGTGTCCTTGGTGCGCCGGACCAGTTCGAGCCGCTCCAGCCGGTCGACCAGGGCGGTGGTACCAGCCGAGTTCAGGCGCATCTGACGACCGAGCCATCCCGGCGTGGCGGGGGTGTCATCCCGCGCCGCGTCCAGCAGGTGGATCAACGCGCGTACGTCGGTGGGATGCAGCCCGTGGCGCGCGGCGAACTCGGCGCCGAGCAGGTCGAACTCCACGGTCACCGCACGCAGTACGTGGACCAGCTTCATCACCGGGCTTTGGTCGTTCATTCACGCTCCCTGGAACCCATGCGTAGTATCTCGCTGAACGAGATTATCGCTGAACGAGAGGAAAGCCCAGTGTCCCGGACCGCTTTCGACCTCGCCTACGACGAACTCCGCGCCCACTGGCCGGACTCCACCGAGGAGCGCGACATCAGCACCCCCTACGGGCGGACCCGGGTCCATGTGTACGGCCCGGCCGACGGCGCCCCGCTGTTGCTGCTGCACGGCGGCTCCGCCACCGGTCTGGTCTGGTTCGCCAACGCACCAACTCTGGGCCGGCGCCACCGGATCCATGCCGTGGATCTCCTGGGCGACGCCGGCCGCACCGACCGAAGCGGTGGCACACCCTTGAAGACCGCCGACGATCTGACCGCTTGGCTGGACGCCCTGCTGGATGGGCTCGGTCTCACCCGTACGCACCTGTGCGGCCACTCCTACGGCGCCTGGCTGGCCGTCAGATACGCACTGCACGCACCCCAGCGGATCAACCGCCTCGCCCTCCTCGACCCCACCCAGGTCTTCACCGGCTTCCGGCCCGGCTACCTGCTGCGCGCACTGCCCCATCTCATCCGCCCCAGTCAGGCCCGCGCCGCCGCTTTCCTGGCGTGGGAAACGGCGGGGGCGCCCGCCCACCCGGACGAGACCTGGCAGCGCCTGTATGCCCTGGCCACCACCGTTCCCGGCCGCAAGCTGATCGCAGGCCCCCGCCCCCGGGTAGCCGACCTCCGTATGCCCGTCCTGGTCCTGCTCGCGGAACACAGCCGCGCCCACCACGCCGGGAAGGTCGCCGACCGAGCCTGCCGGAAGCTCCCGCAGGGCAAGGTGGTGGTACTGCCCGGAGCCACCCACCACTCCCTGCCTCTCACCGCGCCGCAGCAGCTGAACGAACACCTCACTGCCTTCCTGGGCTGATACGGCTCCCTTGGAACGGATTGATGTCATCCATCAGTCAGCTGCTGGATGATCTTGAGTGTCTGACCTGCTCCGTCTTCAGTCACCAGATGTTTCGCCACTCTTGCGGCGGCTCGGCTGTGTGCCTGCTGCTTCACTACGTGGTCAAGTGAGTCGGCAAGCCGTTCGTCGGTGAGGGACCGGAAGGGGATCGGGTCGGTGGTGACGCCGAGGACGGCGAGCCGCCTCGCTCAGAACGGCTGATCTGCGGTTACCGGCACGATCACCGCGGGGACTCCGGTGCGCAGCGCGGCGGCCGAGGCGCCGGCCCCGCCACGGTGGACCACCGCAGCCAGCCGTGGAAACAGCAGTGCGTGCGGCACGTCCCCGATGGTGAGCACGTCGCCCCCGTCGGCGGCGAGCCCGGCGCTGCCGACTTGAAGGATCCCGCGCAGCCCGGAGCGGCGCAACGCTCGCACAGCGATCTCGCTCAGCCGTTCTCCGTCACCGGACGCCATGCTCCCGAAGCCAATGAGAACGGGCCGGGGCCCGGCACCCAGGAAGTCCTCAAGCCCCGTAGGCAGCCGTTCGGTCGTATCGTGATGGGGCCACCAGTTGCCTACGACCTCCAGGCCAGGGCGCCAGCCGGAGGGGCGGGGCACCAAGGCCGTGCTGAAGCCATACAAAATGGGTCAATTCGCCTACTCCTGTCGTCGACGCATCCCAGAAGGGGAGGCCGGGGGGGGGGAGTTCGAGGCGGCGGCGCAGCCTCCGTCGGCTCGGTCGCGGACTCGTATGACAACGCGATGGCCGAGGCACTGAACGGCACCTTCAAAGCCGAGCCGATCGAGATGCAGGGCCCCTGGAAGGACGTCGACTCTAAGAGGACGTCTGGTTCGTGTAGTTCGTGGGTGATTATGGTTTATGCGTCTCGCCAGGTTGGGGTGGTTTCGCCGGTTGCGCGTTTGGCCAGGGTG
>NZ_JBSFUB010000195.1:0-4873 GCF_053591575.1 Streptomyces altiplanensis
ACGGAACAACGCCACCTCGATGGCGAACAACGCCGGCTGAGTGAAACCCGTCTCGTTCAACAGCTCCGCGTCCCCGCCCCACATCACCTCACGCAACGAACGGCCCAACTCACCGTCCAACAACACCAGTACCGAATCCAGCCCCTCCGCGAACACCGGGAACCGGCCGTACAACTCCCGGCCCATCCCCAACCGCTGCGAACCCTGACCCGAGAACAACACCGCACTCTTCGTGCGTCCCGAGACCAGGCCCTCCACCGCGCCGGGAGCCGTGCCGTTCTTGAGCCAGGCCGCCAGTGCCGCACGCCCTGAGCCGCTGTCCTCGTCCGCGACGACCGCGAGACGGTGCTCCAGGCTCGCCCTGGACGTCGCCAGGGAGAGCGCGGTGTCCACCGCGCGCAGTCCGGGCTCGCGCTCCAGCCTGCTCAGGAGCGCGGCCGCCTGGTCGCGCAGCGCTTCGGCGGTCCGGCCCGAGACGACCCACGGCACCGCGCTCGCGCGGCGCGCGGGAGCGGTCTCCTCCGTCGCCTTGGCGGGGGTCGCGTCGGCGCTGGGCGCCTGCTCGACGATCACATGGGCGTTGGTGCCGCTGACCCCGAACGAGGAGACGCCGGAGCGGCGCGGGCGACCGGAGTCCGGCCACTCGCGGGCCTCGGTGAGCAGTTCGACCTTGCCCGCGGACCAGTCGACGTGCGTGGACGGCTCGTCCGCGTGCAGGGTCTTCGGCACGACGCCGTGCCGCATCGCCATGACCATCTTGATGATGCCGGCGACGCCGGAAGCGGCCTGTGTGTGGCCGATGTTGGACTTCACGGAACCGAGCAGCAGCGGGCGTTCCCGGTCCTGGCCGTAGCCCGCGAGCAGGCTCTGCGCCTCGATGGGGTCGCCCAGCGGCGTACCGGTGCCGTGGGCCTCCACGGCGTCCACGTCGGCCGGGCCGAGGTTGGCGTTGGCGAGCGCCTGGCGGATCACCCGCTGCTGCGAGGGACCGTTGGGCGCGGTGAAGCCGTTGGAGGCGCCGTCCTGGTTGACCGCAGAGCCCCGGATCACGGCGAGGACGGGGTGTCCGTTGCGCTGCGCGTCGGACAGGCGCTCCAGCATCAGGACGCCCGCGCCCTCGGACCAGCCGGTGCCGTCGGCGGACTCGGAGAACGCCTTGCAGCGGCCGTCCCTGGCGAGACCGCCCTGCCGGCTGAACTCGATGAGCGAGCCGGGGGTGGACATCACGTTGACGCCACCGGCGAGCGCCAGTCCGCATTCGCCGTTGCGCAGCGACTGCACGGCCAGGTGGAGCGCGACGAGGGAGGACGAGCACGCGGTGTCGACGGTGATGGCCGGGCCTTCGAGGCCGAGCGCGTACGACAGGCGGCCGGAGACGGCGCTGGCGGCGATGCCGGTGCCGACGTCGCCGGTCGCGTCGTCCAGCGACCTGACCAGGAGGTAGGCGTAGTCCTGCCCGTTGGTGCCGATGAAGGCGCCGGTACGGGTGCCGCGCAGCCGGGTGGCGTCGATACCGGACCGCTCGATGGCCTCCCAGGTGGTCTCCAGCAGCAGCCGCTGCTGGGGGTCCATGGTGACGGCCTCGCGGGGTGAGATGCCGAAGAAGCCCGGGTCGAAGTCGGTTACGCAGCTGAGGAATCCGCCCTGTTGGCTGACGGAGGTGTCGCGCTCGTCGGTGGTGCTGTCGCGCAGGGCGTCCAGGTCCCATCCACGGTCGGTGGGGAAACCGGAGATGGCGTCGGTGCCGGAGGCGACGAGCTCCCAGAGGTCCTCCGGGGAGTAGACCTCACCGGGGAACCGGCAGCTCATTCCCACGATGGCGATGGGTTCCCGGGCCGCGGCGACGAACATTCTGTTCTGTCGCCGCAGTCGCTCGGACTCCTTCATCGCGGCGCGGAGTGCTTCCACGACGCCGGCGGCGGGTGCGTTCTCGGTAGGGGCGTTCATCGTCTGCTCCATCACTCTCGCGCTACAGGTCGGACTGGCCGTTGAGCGCGGCCCGTACCAGGTCTGCCACTGCCATCGAGTCGATGGACTCGTCGGACGTGTCGTCTTCCGCCGGGGCGCTTTCGCCCCGTCCTGCCAGCTGGAGCAACGGTTCCAGCACACCGATGTCCCGCAGTTGTGCCAGCGGCACCGAGGCCAACAGGGCCCGGATCTCCGCTTCTTCGCTGTCGGTCCCCGCCGCGTTCTCGGGCATCAGCTGTCCGAGCACGTGTTCGGCGAGGGAGCTGGGGGTGGGGTGGTCGAAGACGAGCGTCGCGGAGAGGCTCAGGCCGGTGGCCTTGTTGAGCTGGTTGCGCAGCTCGACTGCTCCGAGTGAGTCGACTCCGAGGTCCCGGAAGGACTTCTCGGCGCCGACGGCGTCCGTGTCCGGGTAGCTGAGAACCTGAGCGGCCTGGGTGCGGACCAGGTCCACGACGGTTTCGAGGCGCCGGTTCGCCGACAGGGCGGCGAGCCGGTACCGCAGCCCGGTCTCGGCCGCGCTGTCCACGGGCGCCGCCGTGGCGGCGACCATGCTGTCGTATCCGGGGAACTCCCGGAGCAGGGCGCTGGGCCTGGCCGTGCCGAAGGCCGCGACGAAGCGGTCCAGCGCGACCTCCGCGACGACCGCGGTCGGCTCGGGTTCCATGACCAGCCTGAGCATGGTCTCGCAGGCCAGTTCCGGGTCCATGGCGCCGACTCCGGCGCGCTTGGCGGCCTCGTCGGCCCCGGCTCCTTCTGCCATTCCGCCGCCTCCCCAGGCTCCCCAGGCGACCGAGGTCGCCGGGAGGTCCTGTGCCCTGCGCCGTTCGGCGAGGGCGTCCAGGACCGAGTTGGCCGCCGCGTAGTTGGCCTGGCCGAGGTTGCCCACGGCCGCCGAGGCGGATGAGAAGAGCACGAACGCCGTGAGGTCCGATCCACGGGTCAGTTCGTCGAGCAGGAGGGCCGAGGTGACCTTCGAGCGGAAGACCGCCTCGAACCGCTCCGGGGTGAGCCGGTCGAGCACTCCGTCGTCCAGCACACCGGCGGCGTGGATCACTCCGGTGAGCGGGTGTTCGGCCGGGATGTCCACGAGTACGGCGGCCAGTTGGGCGCGGTCCGCGACATCGCAGGCCGCGACGGTGACCGTGGTGACGAGCCCGTCGAGCTGGGCCCGCAGTGCGTCGGCGCCCGGCGCCGCAGGGCCGCTGCGGCTGAGCAGTACCAGGTGCTGGACGCCGTCCTTGGCGAGCCGGAGGGCGACCTGCGCACCGAGGGCGCCGGTGCCTCCGGTGATCAGCACGGTGCCGTTCGGGTCCCAGGTGCGGACGGGCCGCTTGCCGGGGGCCTGTACGAGGCGCCGGGCGAGGACCGCGGAGGTGCGTACCGCGAGCTGGTCCTCGCCGTCGAGGCCCGCCAGTGCTCCGGCGAAGCCCGCCGCGGCCCGCTCGTCCAGAGTCTCCGGGAGGTCGACCAGACCGCCCCAGCGCTCCGGGTACTCCAGCGCGGCGACCCGGCCGAGACCCCATACGGCGGCCTGGAGCGGGTGGTTCACGGTGTCCGTGCGGTTCACAGACACGGCGCCCCGGGTGGCGCACCACAGCGGCGCCCCGATGGCGGCGTCGCCGAGCGCCTGGAGCAGCACGGCGGTGAGGGCGACTCCCTCGGGCACGCTGCCCGCCGCGGTCTCCCGCAGGGCCAGGAGCGAGAGGACACCGGCGAAGCGTGTGCCGTTCTCGGTGCGCGACCGCAGCTCCCCGGCCAGCGCGGCCCGGTCGGGGCCGGCCACTGCCAGCCGTACGACCTGGGTGCCCAGCGCGTCGAGTACGGCGTTCACCCAGGGGTCCTCGGTGAACTCGGCGGGGATCACGGCGAGCCAGGTCCCCGTCAGGGCCTTGCGGTTCGCGGTGGCTCCGCCGGTCAGCGCCTTCCAGACGATCCGGTGGCGCCAGCCCTCCATGACCGATTCGTCGTTCTGCTGCCGACGCCAGTCGAACAGGGCCGGCAGCACCTTCGAGAGGGCGTCGCCCTCGACGTCCAAGGTGGCCTCCAGCGAAGCGAAGTCCTCCTGTTCCACGGCGTCCCAGAACGCGCGGTCCGTCGTCCGGATGTCCTGCGCGTCGCCGCCCGTGGGGGTGACGCCCGGCATGACGTCCGGCCAGAAACGGCCGCGCTGGAAGGCGTACGTCGGCAGGTCGAGCCACTGGGCTCCGGTGCCGGCGAAGAACGCGGACCAGCGGGGGCCCGCTCCGTGGACGTGGAGCCGGGCGAGCGCGCCGATGAGGGTGGTCTCCTCGTCGCGGTTCTTGCGCAGGACCGGTATGACGACGGCGCCCTGCGGTGCCGTCTCCTGGGCCATGGCGGCGAGGACGCCGTCGGGGCCCAGCTCCAGGAACGTGGTCACGCCCCGGTCGGCGAGGGTCTGCACACCGTCGGAGAAGCGCACGGCCTCGCGGACGTGGCGCACCCAGTACCCGGCCGAGCACAACTCCTCGGCCGAAGCCGTACCGCCGGTCAGGTTGGAGACCACCGCGATGCGCGGAGCCTCGTACGACAGGCCCTCCGCGACCGCCCGGAACTCCTCCAGCATCGGATCCATCAGCGGCGAGTGGAACGCGTGCGACACGCGCAGACGCGTCGTCTTGCGCCCCAGCTCCGCCAGCCGCACCGCGACCTCCAGGACCTCCTGCTCGTCACCGGAGATGACCATGGACGAGGGGCCGTTGACGGCCGCGATCGACACACCGTCGACCAACAGCGGCAGAACCTCCTCCTCCGTCGCCTGCACCGCGACCATCGCTCCACCGGACGGAAGGGCCTGCATCAACCGCGCCCGCGCCACCACCAGACGAACCGCGTCCTCCAGCGAGAACACCCCCGCCACATGCGCCGCCGCGATCTCACCGATCGA
>NZ_JBSFUB010000196.1:0-4795 GCF_053591575.1 Streptomyces altiplanensis
GCTGGCAAGCACACTCTGCACAGCAGTGCCTGCCGTCAGACACGGGAGTCGATCGGCCCGCCTCCCGGACCGCCGCCGTTCTGGTGTGTCCCGCCGGGTCAGCCCGTGTTGCGCAGACCCGCCGCGACGCCGTTGACCGTGAGCAGCAGCGCCCGCGACAGCAGCGGGTCGGGCTCCTCGCCCCGCTCGGCCGCCGCGCGCTGGCGGGCCAGCAGCGAGACCTGGAGGTAGGAGATCGGGTCCAGGTAGGCGTCCCGGATCGAGAACGTCTGCTGGAGCACCGGGTTCGAGTCGAGCAGCCGCTCCCCGCCCGTGATCCGCAGGACCTCCGCCACCGTGAGCTCGTGCTCGGCGCGGATCGTCTCGAAGACGTGCTTCAGGTCGTCCGGGACGAGCGTGTCGACGTAGTGCTGCGCGATGCGCAGGTCGGTCTTGGCGAGGGTCATCTCCACGTTGGAGAGGAAGTTCCGGAAGAAGTGCCAGTTCTCCTGCATCTCTTCCAGGACCGTGTCCAGGCCCGCCTCGCGCAGCGCCTTCAGGCCGGACCCGACGCCGTACCAGCCGGGCACGATCTGCCGTGACTGCGTCCAGCCGAAGACCCACGGGATCGCGCGCAGGCCGTCGAGGCCCGCCCCGCTGTCCGGGCGGCGCGAGGGGCGCGAGCCCAGGTGCAGGTCGGCGAGCTGGTCGACGGGGGTCGCGGCGAAGAAGTACGCCGGCAGGTCCGGGTCCTCGACGAGCTTGCGGTACGCCGTGTGGGCGGCCTCGGACACCGTGTCCATCGCCGCGTCCCAGCGGGCGAGCGCCTCGTCGGACTGGCGGGGGGCGGTGTGCAGCGCGGACGCCTGGAGCGTGGCGGCGACCGTCAGCTCCAGGTTCTCCCGGGCCAGGGACGGCACCAGGTACTTGTCGGAGATGACCTCGCCCTGCTCGGTCACCTTGATCTCGCCCTCCAGCGTTCCCCACGGCTGCGCGAGGATCGCGTCGTGCGAGGGGCCGCCGCCGCGGCCGACGGTGCCGCCGCGGCCGTGGAAGAGGCGCAGGCGCACGCCGTACCGGTGGGCGACGTCGCGCAGGCGGCGCTGCGCCCGGTGGATCTCCCACTGCGAGGTCGTGATGCCGCCGAACTTCGACGAGTCGGAGTACCCGAGCATGACTTCCTGCACGTCACCGCGGAGCGACACGAGCCGCCGGTACGAGGGGTCGGCGAGCATCTCGTCGAGGATCACGTCGGCCGCGCGCAGCTCGTCCGTGGTCTCCAGGAGGGGCACGATGCCGATCTTCGCCCAGCCCGAGTGCAGGTCGACCAGACCCGCCTCACGGGCCAGTACCGCGGCGGCGAAGACGTCGTCGGCGCCCTGGCACATCGAGATGATGTACGACTCGACGACCTCGGGCCCGAAGCGTTCCAGGGCTTGCCTGACCGTGGTGAACACGCCGAGGGTCTTCTCCCCGGCGGCGTCCAGCGGCGCGGGCGTCGGGGCCAGCGGGCGCCTGGACCTGAGCTCCTTCGCGAGGAGCTTCTGCCGGTAGTCGCGCGGCATGTCGGCGTACCGCCAGGACTCCTCGCCGAGCCGGTCGAAGAGCTGCCCGAGGGCGTGGTGGTGCGCGTCGGCGTGCTCGCGCACGTCCATCGTGGCGAGCTGGAGCCCGAACGCGGCGAGGGTGCGGATCGTGCGGTCCATGCGGCCGTCGGCGAAGAGGCCGCCGCGGTGCTCGCGCAGCGACGTCTGGATGAGCGCGAGGTCGGCGATCAGCTCACCGGTGCCGAGGTAGTCGATGCCGGGCTGGTGCGGGGTGCCCTTGGCGAGGCGCTCGCGCGTGTTGAGGAGCTTCTGCCGGATGCAGGTGGCCTTGAGCCGGTAGGGCTCCTCGGCGTTCAGGCGCTTGTAGCGGGGGCTGATGGGCAGCCGCTCCAGGTCGGCCTGGAGGGAGGCCAGCAGCTCCTCGGTGACGCCGGTGTAGCGGATGGAGTTCGACAGCTGGCCACGCAGCTCGTCGACGAGCGCCAGCGCGTCGGTGATGCCGTGCTCGTGCTGGAGGATCAGCACGTCCCACGTCACGGCGGGCGTCACGTTCGGATTGCCGTCGCGGTCGCCGCCGATCCAGGTGCCGAAGGTCAGCGGCCGGGTGCCGGGGGGCAGCTCGACGCCGACGCGCTCCAGCTCGGCGGCGAGGTCCTCCAGGACGTCGCCCACCGCGCCGGCGTGCAGCTCGTCGAGGTAGTAGATGGCGTTGCGCGCCTCGTCGGCGGGCTCGGGGCGTACGACGCGGAGCTCGTCCGTCTGCCAGATGAGGTCGATCGACTCGGCCAGACGGAGGTCGTGGCGGCGCCGGTCGGAGGCGATGACGGGGGTTTCGAGGAGCTCGGCGATGCGGCGCAGCTTGTTCAGTACGGACCGGCGCGCCGCCTCGGTCGGGTGCGCCGTGAAGACGGGCCTGACGTTGAGGTTCTTGACGGTGTGGCGCAGGTGCTCGGGGTCGGCGTCCTTCAGCCGGTCCGCCGTACGGGCGAGCAGTCCGCCCTCTTCGGCGCGCTTGGCGCGCATCTCGCGGCCGCGGTGCACCTGCTCGGTGACGTTGGCAAGATGGAAGTAGGTGGAGAAGGCGCGCACCAGCCGGGCGGCGGTCTCCAGGTCGGTGTCGCCGAGCAACTCGGCGGCGGCTTCGCCATCGGTGCGCGTCAGGGCGCGCACCTGCTCGACCAACTCAAGAAGTTCGGGCCCTTCCTGCCGTACGAGCGTCTCGCCCAGCAGGTCGCCTAGACGGCGAATGTCGGCACGCAGCTCCGCGCTGGTGTTGGAGTTCTGGTCGGCACTGCTCACAGGTGCGGCTCCTTGCAGTGTTTCAGCACGTCTGGAGGTTTTGTGGACCACGCTGTCCGACGAGGCCCAGGATATGCGGCACGGCTGAACCCGTGCTCCTCGGCCTCTTGCCGCGAGGCGAAGCGCTGCCATACTTACGATGCCGTAGGTTACGCATCCGTAGCCAACGCATCAGTCACTTCCCTCACCCCCCAGGGGACCCCATGACCACACGTTCCGACGTGCTCGAAGACGCCAGCGGGGCGACGACCGGCACCTCGGCCCCCTCTGCCACGCGCGGCGGGGAGTCCAAGCGCTCCGTCGAGCAGCTCGCGCTCCTCCTCTTCATCATCGTCCCCTTCCTCGCCCTTCTGGCGGCTGTGCCGCTCGCGTGGGGATGGGGTGTGAGCTGGCTCGACCTGGGCCTGCTGGTCTTCATGTACTACCTGGGCTGCCACGGCATCACCATCGGTTTCCACCGCTACTTCACCCACGGCTCCTTCAAGGCGAAGCGCCCGCTGCGCATCGCCCTGGCGGTCATGGGCTCCATGGCGGTGGAAGGACCCCTGGTCCGGTGGGTGGCCGACCACCGCAAGCACCACAAGTTCTCGGACGCCGAAGGGGACCCCCACTCCCCCTGGCGGTTCGGCGAGACGCTCCCGGCCCTGATGAAGGGCCTCTGGTGGGCGCACATCGGGTGGATGTTCGACGAGGAGCAGACCTCGCAGGAGAAGTACGCGCCGGACCTGATCAAGGATCCGGCGATCCGCCGCGTCTCCCGCGACTTCGTCTACTGGACGATCCTGTCCCTGGCCATCCCCCCGCTGGTGGGAGGTCTGGTCACGATGTCGTGGTGGGGCGCGTTCACGGCGTTCTTCTGGGGCTCGCTGGTCCGGGTCGCCCTCCTGCACCACGTCACCTGGTCGATCAACTCCATCTGCCACGCGGTGGGCAAGCGCCCCTTCAAGTCGCGTGACAGGTCCGGCAACGTCTGGTGGCTGGCCGTGCTGTCCTGCGGCGAGTCCTGGCACAACCTGCACCACGCCGATCCGACCTCGGCACGGCACGGTGTGATGAAGGGGCAGGTGGACTCGAGCGCCCGCCTGATCCGCTGGTTCGAGCAGGCCGGCTGGGCGTACGACGTCCGGTGGCCGAGCGCGGACCGTATCGACTCCCGACGCAAGACCGGGCCCTCCGAAGCGGCATGATGGGTGACGTGGCGATCGACGGCAGCAGTACGAGCAGCGAGAAGAGCAGGCCCACTCCGAGCCGGCGTGCCCGCCGCGTCCGCATGACCGGCAAGGAGCGCCGCGAACAGCTGCTGGACATCGGTCGCACCCTCTTCGCCGAGAAGGGGTTCGAGGGCACGTCGGTGGAGGAGATCGCCGCGAAGGCGGGCGTCTCCAAGCCGGTGGTCTACGAGCACTTCGGCGGCAAGGAGGGCCTGTACGCCGTGGTGGTCGACCGGGAGATGAGCCGCCTGCTCGACATGGTCACCGGCGCCCTCACCGCCGGCCACCCGCGCGAGCTCCTCGAACAGGCCGCGTTCGCCCTGCTCGACTACATCGAGACGTACACGGACGGTTTCCGCATCCTGGTCCGGGACTCGCCGGTGGCCCAGTCGACGGGCTCGTTCGCCTCCCTGATCAGCGACATCGCCACCCAGGTGGAGGACATCCTGGGCCTGGAGTTCAAGGCCCGCGGCTTCGACCCCAAGCTGGCCCCGCTGTACGCCCAGGCCCTGGTCGGCATGGTGGCGCTGACGGGCCAGTGGTGGCTGGACGTCCGCAAGCCGAAGAAGGCGGAGGTCGCGGCGCACCTGGTGAACCTGTGCTGGCACGGCCTGGAGAACCTGGAGGCGAAGCCCCGCCTGATAGGCCACCGCAAGAGCTGACCCCGAAACCGTGTCCAGTTAGGCCGGCAGTCCGGTGACGCCATGCGCGACGAGAACAGCGTCACGTTCCACGTAAAGCAGAGGCCCGCCTTCGAGG
>NZ_JBSFUB010000197.1:0-4506 GCF_053591575.1 Streptomyces altiplanensis
AGACGTCGAACACCTCTCTCAACGGCACAGGGGCCTCGCGCGTTGCGGGAGGCCACCCCATCACCCGACCGGTGGCCACTCTGAAAACGCTCACTGGCTGCCATCCAGGGCAGCGTCAGCAAGCCGTGCATCGCGCTGCCGACCAAGGTGAACCTCCAGCAGCTCGTCGCCCTGGTGAACGTAGGTATTCAGGACATCCCGATCCTGGCCAACCCGCAGAACCAGCAGTGCACCGAGAACAGCACCCAGGCCAAGAGCGACCAGCCCTTGACCCAGATTGCCCACACCACCCCCGCTCCGTAGGGGAGCCTCACCACGGGATCCTGAGCGGCTCACCCAGGCAGGCCGCGCCCGCACGCGGGATGGAAACGGTTGAAGGGCCGACCGGTACCCGACCCGATCCGCGCCCTCGGCAGTCATGGCCTTCGCGCTGGTCCTGTGCTCCGGTGACGCTGCACAGGACCAGCACGGTGGCCGCCCGCGCGTGCGCCGGGGAGCGGAACGTCGTCCCGGCTACGCCGTTGTGGCATAGCGGGGCTGCGCGGATAGTGAAGGGTCCGAGGGCCTCGTCGGCGTCGTGAGCGGTGCGTTGTTCCTGAGGGCGGGCCCTTTTGATGGGGAGGCATGTATGAAGCGCGTCGGATCGTGGTTGTCCTCGCTGGCCCTGGGTGTCGGGCTGGTGGTCGCTGCGGGAAGCCCTGCGGCTGCGGACCCGTACGACTGCAGTACCTGGTACAAGTCCAGTACCACCGCTGCCGGCACGTGTACCAACGGCACCGGCGAGTTCCGCGTGTACACCAGGTGCGACCGGAACTGGGCGCAGGACTACACCGTCTATGACCCCACGTGGCGCCGGGTCGGCGCCACCAGCACCGCGATCTGCCACAGCGGTGGGACGCCGTACGGCGCAGGCATCCAGGTGCGCTGACCTCCCGGGGGTATCGATTCCCGCACCGGTGCCGGCTCTCGCCCGCGCGCTGGTTCCTGGATGCGCTGGTTCTGGGCTCCGTCCCTGCGGATGATGCGAAGAAGGCCGTCGCCAGGCCCGGTGACGGCTCCCGAGCCAGCGGCTGGGCGTTCTGTGTTCGGCTGGGTCCCAGACCTCGGGGTCAGCGGCGCAGGCCACGAGGTGGGGCGGCCTGCTGCCTGGCCCCGGTGATGGGCGGTTCGTCACCGGTGACGGAGCCAAGGCGAGGTGGGTCCCCGGTCCGTGGGGTTCACAGGGCGTCGTGGATGCGGGTGATGTCGTGCAGTGAGCTGCCGGCGATCAGTCCCGCTCCGAGCAGGACGAGGGTCTCGTCCCCGGCCCGGGTCGCCTTGCCGGTTTGGCGGCGGGTGAGGGTGCGGTGCATTCCGCGGACGGTGAGGGCGGCCATGACGAGCCATCCGGCGTGGGGGGCTGCGACGAGGAGGCCGGTGGCGAGCAGGACGCCCATCTGTCGTCCTGTGCCGCCGATGAGTTGGATGGCGGCACCGGGTAGGGCCCACAGGAACATGCACAGGAGGTCGGTGCTGTCGCCGAGGCCGGTGTCGATGGTCGCGGTGTAGACCCTGGCCAGGGGTGGCAGGCGCCCTTGGGAGAAGAGGGGTTGCCACAGCAGGGCGACGGCGGTGAGGGCGATGGCGAAGCCGATGAGTTGGGAGAGGTACTGCTGGCGGCGCCCGGCTTGCTCGAAGGGCAGCCAGGGGCGGGTGTCGGCGCGCAGCAGCCAGCCGGCTTTGAGGTCGTATCCCATGTCGGCGAAGGCGGGGCCGGTCGCGGCGACGTATCCCACCAGCAGGGCCAGGGCCAGGGGTGGCAGGTGGAGCAGGAGGCCCAGGAGGAGGAAGATGAGGGTGACGGCGAAGGCGGGGAACCAGCCGGAGTGCATCGCGGCCAGGCCCACGATCAGCTGGTGCACCAGCGCCGCGACCCCGGCGAGCAGAATCCATCCGGCAACCGCGATGGGCGGCATGTGGGTGGTGATCCCGCCCAGGAGAGCGACCAGGACCGCCCCGGTGGTGAAGAGCAGCAGTCCTTGGGTGAAGCCGCGCCGCAGACGCTTCTCGCCGACGGTGCGCACACCGGGGACGAAGATGTCCCCCGGTTCGTCGTGGGAGTTGTCTGCCGCGGGGCCGGTGCTCGGGCGGGCCCGGAGCAGGAGGAGGGCTTGGACGAGGGCGACGGTGCCGGCGCCGATCATCAGTCCGTGGGGGATGTAGGCGGCGGCCAGGTCGGTGTGGGTGAGGGCGGGAGCGTACTGGGCGACGAGGAGGCCGAGGCCGAACATGCCCAGCGCCCAGGGGTTGCCGAGGAAGGCCACCCCGGCGGCGCTCATGGGCCACCCGCACAAGCCGCCCGCCACTCCGGCCACCGCGCCGACGCCCAGGATCTTCGCTTTGCGCCCTCCCTCGTCCCCGGCCTGAATGGTCTGGGCCGCGGCGACCCCTGGGGGCCAGGCGCCGGAAGCCGGCAGGAGGCGGGAGTCGAAGACCCGGTAGAGCACCCAGCTGTCGACGGCCAACCCGATCACCGCCCCGCCCAGCACCGGCCACACCAGATCGGCCCGGCCCAGCAGGAAGGGGACGGACAGAGGCAGGATCAGGGAATTGGCCGCAGCGAACGTGGCCCCCGAGACAGCCGACTGCACCAGGTTCTGCCGGTGACGATCCCGCATCCCCGACAGAGCGGCCACCGGAACACGGCCGACCAGCATCGCGACCAGCGCACCGACGACAGCCGTATTGCACGCCACCCCCAGACTCGTGATCAGAACAATCCCGATCACCGCACCCAACCCCGACAGCAACACGGTCACGGTCAACGTCAGCGGCTCGAACGCCGACGGATGCCGCCCGACGACAGCGGCCGCGCCGGAGGCCTCAGGGGTGTTGTCGCTCATGCCCGGCAAGCCCGTACACGAGACAGGTACGGTCCGCGCAGCCGGTATCGGGCAACTCCCCCCGCGGGCGCACCCCGGCCACCGGTGCCTTGCGGTATCCCCTCACGCCCTGCGGCTGCCTGCCAGCCCGGCCCGTCCGGCGGCCGGGGCGGTTGCTGTGTCCTGGTGTCGTCGCCCATGAACAACAAGGTCGCCGTACGGGCCGTGCACCGCACACCGGCCGTACTACAGACGGCCCACCGACCACTCCTCCTTTCTCCTTGCAGAGCTCTGTGGACGCCCCCTATCCCGGTGCGGGCGCTGGTGCCGGCATCTTCGGCGTGCCCGTGGTCGCTGACAAGGAAGGCGCGTGCGCAAGCCCGGCGAACCCTCACCGGTGAGTCCACTTGCCGGTCGTTGAGGACTGCGAGTGGCCCTTTCGGCGACACCATCCGCTTATCCGTACCGCGGTCACGATGGTCGGGACAGGACAGAGGTCTGCACCAGGGCCCGTGGCTCGCTCTCCTGTCGTGCGACACCGAGAGCGCCGAGCCGCCCTGCAGCTGCCTGAACTGCTCCGGCGTCTCACTGCGAGGGGTGCCCGCCCCCACGCGGGAAGCCACTCTTCATCTTATGGTGTGATCTGTCATTGATTGTGCGGTTCGGGGAGCGAGGGGATGTGGGTGAGTGTGGAGAGCGAGCTGGTGGAGGTCGCCCCCTGCACCGACAACTGTGCCCGCATCCTGGAGGCGGGCGAGCACCTGGTCCTGATGGTCAGTTGCGGCAATCCCTACTTCTCCGTCTCCCGCCTGACGATCCTGCTCCGGTGGGCCGCCAGGGAGATCAGGCACGTCGACGTCGTGGTGTCGGATCTGGAGATGACCGAGGCCACCTACCTCGCCCGCGGGCTCGAGGCCGGCAAAGCGGCCAAGAAGGCCCGGGCGGACGTGCGGCAGATGGCCTCGCGCATCCGGCGCGCCCGCCAGGCGGCAAGCGCCCCGAAGCTGCGGGTGAGCGAGTTCGGGGACTGGGCCGGCCACCCGGAGTACCACCGTGCGCGCGACCTCGCCCAGCAGGCCCTGCAGGATCCCGCCTACCGCACCCTCTACCGGGACGGCACCCGGCAGGCCGCCAAGGCCCGGATGCCCGAGGGCTGGGAACCCACCGAAGAGCAGATCACCGCCGGACTGGTCCACAGCGACAAAGCGCTGCCCTTCGTCATCAACGCCGCGGGGATCCTGGACGCGGCACACGCGGTCACCGCCTACAGCCGACCCGCCCCCCACTTCACCTACTTCTTCACCCCCGACACCCCCTACCGGGCCTTCCCCGGCCAGGGCTACATCGGCCTACGCGCCCGCGAGAGAGAACCGGAAAGCCCCCGCCCCTCCGGCACCGGGCAGCACCGGGGCGCAGAGCACATCGAGCGCAGGCCCGTGGACGGGGCACGACCGGGCGGCCAAACGGCAGCGGGGACCGGGGAAGAATGAAGAGCGCTGCCCCTCCCACCTGTTGAACCGACGTGAGCCGGGAACCACCGGCGGAGCGCCGGGCCGGTGCGTACGTGGAGATGAAGAACGCCGTCATCGGCGAGGGCACGAAGGTGCCGCACCTGTCGTACGTCGGTGACGCGACCATCGGCGAG
>NZ_JBSFUB010000198.1:0-4219 GCF_053591575.1 Streptomyces altiplanensis
TCTGGCGGGGCGGCGCGCGCCCCGCCGCCCCCCCCCCCCCACCCCCCTGTCCGCTTGCGGAATGCGGAATGGGACAGCAAGACATCGGCGGTCCTCCCGTGAGGAAAACGCTGTCGCCGGGGAGGCCGAGCCGGTGCCGGTGGAGCTGGGCATGGGCCCCGGACACCGAGGTGAGGCGGGGTGAGCCCGCCCACCAGCAGGCGGTGCCGGGCCAGTGGGCTGATCCCGCCGAGCACCGCCCGCGGCTGGTGCACCGCGTTCCCGGCCACTGCCGGCCGCAGCCCTTCCCCGGCCGGGTCCGCGTACGGTCACAGGAGACCAGAGGACTGCTCCCCGGTCACGGCCAGGGGATTTCCGTGGAGGCCAGATAGGCGAGTCCCCGCTCCCGCCAGAGCCGGCCGTGGCGGGCGACGCGGTCCCGGTGGTCCTTCCATTCCGGTGCCCGGCCGGTCCACGCGGTCTCCGCGACGGACGCAAGGCGTGGCAGCAGCAGAGTGGTCAGGTCGTCGAGCCCTTCGACCGACTCGCCGAAGAGCGTCGCCTCGATTCCGGCGATCCGCGCCTCGGGGATCCCGTGGGAGGCGGGCTCCCACGCGGCGGTGTGACGGACACCGCGGGGCCGGTAGGTGGCGAACCCCAGGCGGGCGGCGCTACCGGCCCGGCCGGGTGGCATCACGTCCGGGGCATAGGGGCGGTCCAGGTAGAGGTGGGACTGCGGGGACAGCAGGACGCGTCCGCCCCCGTCGACGATGCGGGCGACGTCATGGCAGGCGGGGGCGAAGAACGTCTTGAGGGCCCTGATGAGTTCGAGGGTGTGACCGGCCGCGAGCAGCTCGGGCCGGCGGGCGAGTTCCTCCTCCGTGTCGGGCAGGTCCATCATCGGTACGTCCACCCAGAACTGGGCGATGTCGTCCTGGGTGATCCCGGCGCGCGAGGACTCCTGCCAGGCCAGTGGCCGCTTGCCCGACGCCCGTACGAGGGTGCGCAGTTCGCGTATCGCGAGGATGAAGCTGTCCTCGGTCATCCCGACGGTCTCGTCCCCGCCGATGTGCACGAAGGGGCCGGCGGTCAGCCGGCACACGTCGGCGAGGACCGAGGCGACGGTGTCCCGTGTGGCCGGGTCGGCGAGGTCGAGCGGAGGTACGAACGGGAAACGTCCCGCCAGGCCCTCCGGCGCGGGTGCGGCCGGCAGTCCCGGCAGGGCCTCGCGCAGGGCGGCGCAGTGGCCCGGCAGGTCGATCTCGGGGACGACGGTCACGAAGCGCTCGGCCGCGTACTCCTGGAGGGCGCGGTAGTCCTCGGTGGTGTAGAACTCCCGCGGTGTGCCGTCCTCCCCGGCCGTGGTCAGCTCGGGAGTGGCCGGCAGTTGCAGCCGCCAGCCCTCGTTGTCCGTCAGGTGCAAGTGCAGCACGTTCAGTTTGTAGAGCGCCGCGAGGTCGATGACGCGACGCACTTCGTCCGGGGTGAGCCAACCGCGCGCCGGGTCGATCATCAGGCCGCGCCACGCGTAGTGCGGGGCGTCCGTCAGCTCATGGCAGGAGAGCCGGGCAGTAGATGCCGTGATCAGCTGGACCGCCGTGGTGGCGGCGCGGAACACGCCCTCGGCGGTGGCGGCCCGGCAGGTGATGCCGCGCTCGGTGACCGTGAGGCGGTAGGACTCGTCCGCCGGTTCCGGGCCGCCGCACGGGGAGACGCCCACGGGTGTGCGGTGCGGCGGTGCCTCGTCGAAGGCGAGTGTGAGGGTGGCGGGACCGGAACCGGCATCGAGGACGGAGGCGGGAGTGCTGCCGTCCGGGCCCGGCAGCAGGCGGTCGCCCAGGTGCGGTTCCAGCAGCGCGCGCACCACGCCGGCGACCGCGGTGAGCCGGTCGCCGGCGGTTCGGATCCGCCAGGCTCCGGCGACCTGCAGATCTCCGTGCGGTTCTCCGTGCGGATCTCCGCCGACGACTGCCGCTGTCTGCCGTGCGGGGCGGGGAATGACGGCGTTCATGATCTCCTCCACCGGGCTGATAGGGGTCCGGCTTCCGGCCCGTGTGCACACCGGCCCCAAGACCCGGCGTCCTCGTCAGGTCGGCGCCGGGCCCCGGTGCGGTGGGCCGTGCCCGGAGCGGCGTACACGCTGCCGCCTCTTCCTGCCGGACCGGATCCGCCTGTACGCTAACACGAAAACCGATCAATGAACGCTTTTCATGGAGCCGCAGGCCGGCTGTCCGCCGGCCTGCGGCTCCGAAGCGAAAGGAGCTCCCGCATGACGTCCTCGGCCATGCCTGGCCTCGTGTTGCCGGACGGTTTCCTCATGGGAGCCGCCACCTCCGCCCACCAGATCGAGGGGAACAACGTCTCCAGCGACTGGTGGGCCGTCGAGAACCGGTCCGGCAGCTTCGTCGCCGAGCGCAGCGGGGACGCGGCCGACAGCTTCCACCGCTGGCCGCAGGACATGGACCTGCTGAGTGAACTCGGCTTCAACTCCTACCGGTTCAGCATGGAATGGGCCCGCATCGAGCCCGAGCGCGGACGGATCTCGCGCTCAGCCCTCGAGCACTACCGCGCCATGGTGCGCGGAGCCCTGGAGCGCGGCCTGACCCCGGTGGTGACGCTGCATCACTTCACCTCGCCGTGGTGGTTCAGCCGGCTCGGCGGCTGGGCGTCGCCCGAGTCGGCCGATCTCTTCGCGTCCTACGCGAGCGTGGCCGCGGAGGTTCTCGGGGCGGGCGTCCGCCACGTGGCCACGATCAACGAGCCGAACATGATCGCGCTGATGCACACCCTGATGCGCCGAGCCGCCCGGGAGGCGGACGGTGACACCGGTTCGGCGGGCGGGGAGCACGCGGGCGCCGTCGCCTTCGATCCCGCCACGACCGAGCCGGACGCGGAAGTCACCCGGGCGCTGATCCGGGCCCACCGGGCGGCCTCCGCCGCCCTGAAGGCGGCCGACCCCACGCTGCAGATCGGCTGGACCGTCGCCAACCAGGTCTACCAGGCCGAGCCGGGTGCGGAGGAGGTAGCCGCCGCGTACGCCCGGCCGCGTGAGGACGTCTTCCTGGAGGCCGCCCGTGAGGACGACTGGATCGGTGTGCAGGCGTACACCCGCCACCGGATCGGCCCGGACGGTCCGCTCCCCGTGCCGCAGGACGCCGCCACCACACTGACCGGCTGGGAGATCTACCCCGAGGCACTGGGTGAGGCGGTGCGGCACACGGCTCGCGTGGTCGGTCCGCACGTCCCCCTCCTGGTCACCGAGAACGGCATCGCCACCGGCGACGACGACCTGCGCATCACGTACACCGCAGACGCGCTGGCGAGCCTGGCCTCGGCCATGCGCGACGGCGTCGACGTACGCGGTTATCTGCACTGGAGCGCCCTGGACAACTACGAGTGGGGCTCCTACCGGCCGACGTTCGGGCTCATCGCGGTCGACCCGCACACCTTCGCCCGCGAACCCAAGGAATCGGCCCGCTGGCTGGGCTCCCTGGCCCGCGCCGGACGCATCCCCAGCGGCCCGGTCGCCGCGTCCGCCGGTCTTCCCTCCGCGGGCTAGGCTGACGGACATGGCGAAACGGGGCCCGTACGAGAAGGGCGAGGCAAAGCGCACCGAGATCCTGCACGCGGCTCTGGAGATCTTCGCGGCCGAGGGGTACCGGGGCACCTCGCTGCGCAAGGTGGCCGCCAAGTGCAATCTCAGCCTGCCCGGCCTGATGCACTACTTCGACTCCAAGGAGGACCTGCTCACACAGGTGCTGCGGATGCGTGACGAGACCGCCCGGATGCGGCAGGACGAGCGCACCAGCCCCGAGAGCTACCGGGAGATCATCCGGGAGAGTGCGAAGACCCCCGGCCTGGTGGAGCTGTTCGTGTCGATGGCCGCGGCCGCCAGCGACCCCGGCCACCCGGCGCACGAGCACTTCGCCGATCGCTATCCGGCGTTGCGGGAGCGGGTCGCCGCATTCGTCCAGAAGCGGATGGACGAGGGGCGGATGACCACCGTGGTCCCCGCCGAACGGCTGGCGGTACTGCTGCTGGCGGTGGCCGACGGCATCCAGTTGCAGTGGCTCATCGACCGGTCGACGGACATGGAGCAGCCGATCGACGACATCATGCGGCTCCTCGACCTGCGGCGGGAGACCTGACCGGGAGAAAAGGGCCGACGCCCCGAGGAGGTCGAGAAGACCCTGGGCGGCCCGCAGGACAACCTGCTGGTCACCAAGCTGGATGTCACCAG
>NZ_JBSFUB010000199.1:0-4199 GCF_053591575.1 Streptomyces altiplanensis
AAGCGCAACACCGTCGAACGCGCAATCAACCGTCTGAAAGGCTTCCGCGCCGTCGCCACCCGCTACGAGAAACGCGCCTACATCTACCTCGGCACAGTCACCCTCGCAACCCTCGTCATCTGGCTCCGAACATGATCCGCGAAACAGTGCCTAGCCGGTCGCCGCGACCCCGGCTTTGGCGATGAGCATGTCCAGAAGCGAGAGCAGCGCACCGCGCGCGTCGTCACGGGAGCGGGCATCGAGCAAGTAGATGGGTGTGTTCGGGTCACGCAGATGCAGCGCCGCCCTGATCTCCTCGGCGGTGTAGGGCTGTTCGCCGTGGAAGCAGTTCGCGGCGACCACGAACGGAAGCCCTCGGTTCTCGAAGAAGTCGACGGCCGGGAAACTGCGGTCGAGGCGTCGTGTGTCGACAAGGACGATCGCCCCGAGTGCCCCGTTCAGCAGGTCGTCCCACATGAACCAGAAGCGCTCCTGGCCAGGTGTGCCGAACAAGTAGAGCACGACCTGTGCGTCGGTGAGGGTGATGCGGCCGAAGTCCATCGCGACGGTGGTAACCGCCTTGGACTCGATGCCGTCGAGGTCATCGATGCCGACGCCCGCGCTCGTCAGCCGCTCCTCGGTGCGCAACGGCTCAATCTCGGAGACCGTCTCGACCAGGGTCGTCTTGCCGACGCCGAATCCCCCAGCGATGAGGATCTTGACGGGGGTCGCTTCCTGGGCAGGGGTGTCATATCCGGGCAAGGTTGTCCCTGATTCTCATGAGCAGGTGGACATTGGTGGTCTCGGTCCCTTCCAGGGGTGGCCGGTGCTCGATCAGCCCCCGATCCGCAAGTTCGCCGAGAAGAAGCGTCATGGGAGTGAGGCGGATGCGCATGCGCGCCGCGATCTCGGCGACCGCCCGGCCGCCCGGAGGCGAGCACATCGCGAGGATGGCCTGCCACTCGCTGGGCAGGCCGCCGTGGCCGTCCGCGACGGCCACCGCCGTGATCGTGGTGTCCATGGTGAGGGCGGTGTGTGCAGCCGCCGTACGTCCATCGGTCAGCGCGTACAGCCGCGTCCGGCGGTGGCCTCCCTCTCGCGGCCCGGGCTCGTCCGCCATTACGACGGCTGCGCCTGGCCGCGCTCAGGCGTGCTCAGCCACTCACCGAGCGCCTGAGCGGTGCGTACGGCTTCACCGCCCAGCTCCCCCAGCCGCGCCTTGCGAGAGGTCACCACGATGAGCGTGCTCCCCTCCCCGCACCCGACGATGCAGAGATAGCAGTCGTCCATCTCGACCAGCTGGCGGATCACCCGGCCGCCGTCGACCTCCCTGGATATCGCCTTCATCGTGGAAGCGATGCCGGAGGACGCGGCGGCTATGCGCTCCGCCTGTTCCCGTTCCAGCTCGTACGAACTGAGCTTGATCCCGTCGTTGGACAGGAGTACGGCTCCCTGGATGCCGGCGATCCTGCTCAGGTTGTTGTCCAGGACGCTGTAGATCATGTCGTTCGTTGTCGTCGTCATGGCTGATCCTGTCGGAGTTCTTCTTCCACTGTCTGAGTCCCGTGTTCATAGTCCGCCCAGGCGTCGGCCACTTCTTCAGGTGTCGCCGCATCCTGATGGACGGCAGTCTTCGGTACGTGTGGCGCGCGGAGCTGCTCGGCGATGTGAGCCTGTGGGACCCGCTCGGGGAGGGCCGGCTTCGCGTCACCGTCCCGTGTCACGGAAGGGATCGGCGGCTTACTGTTCACCGGCCGCTCGGGCGAGCGCTCCGGCGTCCTAGGGCCGGCCGCCCCGGTCTTCGCGTGCAGGACCAGCTCGGACTTGCGTTCGTCGAGCGGGCCCGGTGCCGGGGCGGGCGTCGCCGCACGCGGCGCTTCCTTTCCCGCCCGGACCGGTTCGGTCGGCACAAGGAGTTCCTCGGGAAGGATCACCACGGCCGACGTCCCTCCGTATACCGAGCGGCGCAGCGTCACTGTGGCCCCGAGCTGTTCCGCGATGTGGCCGACCACGAAGAGTCCGAGCCGGTGCGCGTTCTCCGCCAGGACGGAATACGGCGGGGCCGAGTGCAGACGCCCGTTCATCTCCTCGTAGGTTGCGGCGGTCACCCGAGGCCCGCGGTCCTCGATGTCGACCAACAGCCCGTCTGTCACCAGTTCGGCACGGACGACCACCTTCGACTGCGGCGGGGAGAACCGGGTGGCGTTGTCGAGGAGTTCTGCCAGGAGGTGGCTGATCTCGCTGATCACCCGCGGTACCACGCTGATCTCGTCCAGGGCCTGGCGCTCGATCCGCCGGAAGTCCTCGACTTCCGCGGCGGCTTCGCGCAGCAGGTCGGCGACGCGCATGGGCTCGGTGTGCGGATCGGGAATCTCCCCACCTGCCAGGATGAGCAGGTTCTCGATCTGCCGCCGCATACCCACTGTCAACTGGTCGGATCGCATCAACCGGGCGAGAAGCTCCTCGTCGTGCCCGAAGGTGTCCTGCAATTCGTCGGTGAGGGTCAACTGGCGGCTGACCAGGTTTCCGGTGCGCGAGGCGATACCCGCGGCGAACATACCGAAGCCCTGACGCTCGGCCGCGAGCCGCGCATGCCCGTCGACGGATACGGAGACGACCCGGGCGAACGCGTCGCTGATGCGTCCGACCTCGTCCTGGTCTCCGCTCACCGCGGGCAGCGCATCGTCGTCGACGGACTGCCCACGCTGGAGCCTGGCCACGACATCCGGCAGCGTGTCCTCAGCCATGGCCACCGTACGTTGGTGCAGACCGCGCAGACGGCGGAGCACGGAGCGCGTGGTGAGCACGATGACGGCCGCGACGGCAAGGACGGCTGCACCGTTTCCGACGATCAGCCAGATGACCTCGTTCTCCAACTGCGTGGCCTTGGCGTCGGCGCGCACGAGCAGTGCTCGCCCTTGTTCCGCGTCGAGCGCGGCAACGCGCGCCGCGAACTTGTCATACGCGGCCCGCCAGGCGTCGGCCTCCTTGGGCAGCTTGATGCCGGACGCGGTGTTTTGGTGGTCGGAGATGACCGCGTCCTCGATGCGGACCTTCGTCTTCCAGCCGTCCGAGGCGAAGACCTGGTCGTAGGCTGCTTTGTCCTCGGCCGTCAGATACGGCGCGACCCACTCGTCGTACTGGTACCGCTGGGATCCGACGGAGTTGACGAATTCGGCGAACCCGGAGGGGCTCAGACGCCTGGACGGCCCGGCCATGGCGAGGATGGTGGTCTCGCGTGCCACCATCTCGGACACCGTGAACACCGTGACGACCACGCCGCTCTCCTGGATGAGCTCGGCGTCTTCCGCATGGCTGAACTCGTTCTGGTACACCCGGATGATGCGGTCGACGAGGTCGGAGTAGTAGCCGATCGTCCGATCCGCGTCCCCGCTACGGGCGTCCGCGCGCTCGCGGAACGCGGCCAGATCCGCGAGGCCGTGCTTCAACTCCGCGACGTAATGTTCGTCCTCGCGCCCGGTCGCCGCCAGAGCTCCGTCCGCCGCCCGGCGGAACTCGTCCGCGGCCCGGTCCGTGGCCGCGCGCCGCTCGCGCAGCTCTTTTTCGGACACGGAGCCGCCCGCCCACCATGTGGCGGTCATCGTCCGCTCAGCCTGCACTTTGACCATAAGCCTGGTCAGGGGTGCGTCGATCCGCTTACCGACTGCCACATCAGCGCGCAGTTGCTCCGACTGGCGCATCAGCGGTTGTGCGGTCATAACCACTTGGGCACTCATCGCCAGGATAGGGACGATTGCCAGCCAAATGAGCAGCGTACGCAGGCGCAGGGTACGCCGCCGACGAGTCGGCGACTGCCCTCCTGTGCCTTCGGGTTCTATGGGAGACATCAGTCCTCGGGGAGCGGGGAAACAGTGGGGACGGCCGAACAGCCGAGACCAGGCGCAGTCCTAGGTTCAGGACTGGGGGAAGTCCGGATCGGCTTTGACGCGACGTGGGGTACCGATCATAACCAGCCGCACTGGAGAAACGGAGAGATGACTTCCGTTAGCCACATGTGGTAAAGGCGACGGAGACGTTGCGTACCGAACGTTGGCGTTCACCTGACGCCTGGGCACAGGCGTGCTCGTGCAGACAGGGCAACCTGCTCCCCCGGTCGCACGCCTTCTTGATCATTAACCTCGCTGCTGTTTTAGGCGGACGTGTTCGGTGAGGGTTTCGATTCGTTTCACGGTCTTTCCAGGTTCGTGACGTGGGGCTGA
>NZ_JBSFUB010000200.1:0-4155 GCF_053591575.1 Streptomyces altiplanensis
GTCCCACTCCGCATTCGTTAGATCCCCACGGCCCATACAGACAGCCTGACCCCAACCCCTCACGCGCGTCAGGAGATCCGAGAAACATCGCCTAGTGCTCTGACCGGGAAGGTTCACCGTGTTGTAGAGGCGGGCAGCTTCCGCGGAAATCCGTTTCAGGGATTGCTGGGGTGCCTCTACTGTGGCGCGGTGATGACTGAGGTGATCGTTCTCAACGGTGGTTCCAGCTCGGGGAAGTCCGGGATCGCCTGGTGTCTGCAGGCGGTCCTGCCGGATCCGTGGCTGGCTCTCGGGACCGACACGCTGGTTGACGCGATGCCCGCGTCCATGCAGGCGTCGGATGCGGGGATCGAGTTCGCTCCGGACGGAGAGGTGATCGTCGGGCCGGAGTTCCGGACGCTGGAAGCGGCATGGATCGAGGGGGTCGCCGCGATGGCCAGTGCGGGCGCCCGGGTCATCGTCGATGAGGTCTTCCTCGGGGGAGCGGACTCGCAGCAGCGGTGGCAGAAGGCCTTGGGTGACCTGCGGGTGCTGTGGGTCGGCGTCCGGTGCGACGCTGCGGTGGCCGCAGGCCGGGAGGTCGCACGGGGCGATCGGACCATCGGGATGGCCGCCTCCCAGGCGGACGTGGTCCACCGGGGCGTGGTCTATGACCTGGAGGTGGACACCACGCATACCGAGGCGATGGAGTGCGCACGGGCCATCGCCGCGCAGGTCAGGTGATCGACGGCCCGGCTGTCTGCCGCTGTGACCGCGGCACCGTGATGATCAGGCCGCTGTTGCCAGGGGCCGTCCGCCCCAGCGGATGCCCTTCTCGCTGCGGATCCGGATCCGTTCGCGGCGTTCGGCGGCCAGCACGTCGCGGTGGCGGGCGTTGGCGTTGCGCCAGCGCAGGTAATGGTGCAGCTCACGGGTCTGGACGGTGTGGTTGGGGTGGTGGGAGTTGGCGAGGGTGAACTGCCGCAGCGGCCCGAAGTGCGCCTCGATCGGATCGGCCCAGGAGGCGTTGGTCGGGGTGAAACACAGCTCGACCTTGTTCTTCTTCGCCCAGCGGCGGATGTCGGTGCCCGTGTAGGCGGACAGATTGTCCAAGATGATGTAGATCGGGGCGCCGTCGGGGCGGGCGGCCCGGATCGACTTCAGGGCCGCGAGGGTGTTGGCCGTGCCTTTGCGGCGGCGGTTGACGCCCCACAGGGTGTCGTCACCGACGGAGTAGCAACCGTGGAAGTAGGTGACGCCGTGGGTGCGGTGGTAGGTCGCCGGCAGCCGATCGGGGCGGCCCTGCTCGGCCCAGCAGGATCCGGCGGTGGGCCGGATGCCCAGCGGGCCGGACTCGTCGAAGGCGAACGTGCGGTCCGCAAAGTGCTCCAGGACGTGCTCGATCCGGTCGAGCTTGGCGTCGCGGTCGGGGTCGGTGGACTCCTTCCACGTCTTGGTGCGCTGGAAGGTGACCCCGCGGCGGTCCAGCAGCATCCGCAGGGCCTCACGGCCGATGCGGATCACCCTGCCGTGGACTTTGCGCAGGTAGGCGGCGAGTTTGCGGATGGACCAGCGGGTGAAGGGCTGCCCGAGCTTGGTGGGACGGGTGGTGGCCGTCTGGATGACGAAGTCCTCGTCGTCAGTGCTCAGCAGGCGGGGACGGCCTCCCGCCCACTGAGGGTCCAGGCAGGCCAGGCCGATCTCGTTGAACCGATGGATCACATCGCGGACGGTGTCCTCGTCGGCCTGGACCAGCTGGGCGATCACCGGCACCCGGTTGCCTCCGGCCGAGGCCAGGATCATCATCGCCCGCCGGTAGCGCACCGCGCTGGTGCTGCCCCGGCGCACGATCTGCTGCAGCCGCTGTCCCTCCTGGTCGGTCAGTCTGCGGACCTTGACCGGCTCTGCCATCGCGCCTCCACGCACAGATTGGATGTCGGCACATCCAACCGCGCGCAAGGCCCGAGCCGCGAACAGCAACACGGTGAACCTTCCCGGTCAGAGCACTAGGTCCACCGTGCCGGTCAGTTCTGCCACTTAAGCGCCGGTCCGCAAGGTGCCGTCCTGCTCCGGGGCGGGGTGCCACAGGTGGTCGGGCAGGGCCTGGATTGCGCGGCGGATCGGATCGGTGACGGCGTATCCGACGGAGAAGGAGGTGTTGATACCCCGCTCGCGCAGTGCACGGACGTGGGCGAGGAAGACTTTCGCGCCTCCGGCGCTGTCCGTGCGGATGAGGGTGTCGGTGCCGTGGCGGCCGGCGTCGGGGATCTGGGCCAGGGCCGCATCCAGGACGGCGATGTGGTCGGCGGCGGTATTGGCGCCGGCGTTGCCCGGCCGCAGCACTCCGGCCAGGGCTTCGCCGGTGTTGTCCACACAGCACAGCAGCGGGTGGTAGCCGGAGCCGCGTTTATAAGTGGCCGCCGCCTGTTCCTTCTCAGAGGGGCAGGTGACGAGGGTGGCCTCGATGTCCAGGACGAGGCCCTGCAGGTCGTGTCCGCCGACGCGGGCCGCGGGTATGCCGTTCCTGGCCTCGGCGGCCTGCAACCAGGCGACTTCCCGGGCAGCAGCTCTCGCCGAGCGCAGGCGGGCGAGTGCGGCCGGGTCGATGCCCGCCAGCAGGCGCCAGGCGGTCGGAGTGGAGGCGACGTGGCCGAAGACCTCCGTCTGGTCCCGTAGCAGGGCCAGGTCCGCTATCTCCTCGCCGCCGTCGGCGAACATCACCGCCAGACCGACCACGGTCCGGCCGGAATCGTGCCCGGTGCCACGCGGTCGCAGCCTACGCAGCGAGTCCGTGAACGCGCCGGTCAGGCCAGTGACATCGGCGAGATCGGCCAGCAGGCGGGATCCGGCGTGGCTGACCACCCCGCAGCCGTCGGCTGAGACGACGAGCTTGGGACGCGACCCGGTGGTGGGCACGCAGAGAGTGCCTTCCAGCTGTGGCGACAGAAGCCCTGTACAAGCCTCATCATCCCAAGTTCGAGAAGCACTTTCGCGTTTCCGCTCTGGATCCGGACGCCGCCGCAAGAAAAAGGCGGAGGCTACCGACGGAGGAATCTTTCGACCACTGTCGCCAGGGCCTCTGGGCTCTCATCCGGGGCGAAGTGGCCGGCGTCGTTGAAGACCTCGAACTCAGCGTTCGGATACCACTGCAGCCAGGTGGACCGCATGGTGTCAGGGCCCATCGCCGGGTCGTTTGCACCAGCCACGACAAGCACCGGGGTCGGATTTCCCTCGAGCCGCTCGTGGATGTCGGAGCCGCGAGTCCAGGATTCGAGGTACGAGCGCAGGGCAGCCGACGAGGAACGTTCCGAGCCGCTCACCCTGGCATCCAGCCACGCATCGTCGTGCCGACTGCCGGTGGTGACGTCAAAGATCATCCTGCGGCTGCCGAAATCCTCCACGGCGCCGACGAACAGATCCCACATCTCCCCTTCGAGCGGGAACCCGGACGCGGGTACCGGCGAGATGCCGATGATCGAGTGGACCCGCGAGGGGGCGTCCAGCAACATCAGCTGGGCCGCCTTGCCGCCCATGGAGTGACCGATGACTGAGAAGGTGTTCCAGCCGAGGTCGTCGGCCACAGCGAGGGCGTCCGCCGCGACCTCCTCCATCGTGTAGGCGCCGGGGGTGTCTATCGCCTCGCCATACCCACGGCAGTCCACGAACGCGTAACTGAACGCACTTCCGTCCAGGTACCGCCGCAGATGGCCGAAACTCGACCTGTCGCTGAGCCAGTGGTGGAGTGCGAGGACCCGCTCCGGACCGTTGCCCTGTACCTCATACGGAATTACGTGTCCTGCTACATGGCCTGTCACAATGCCGGGTCTCCCCCTCCGGGCCGGGCCCGGAATCCCGTCGGCTTGAGGATTCGCTCCAACGGCGTAGCAGCGCGAGCGGGCGGCCGAAGGCGTCGCAGGCCAGATGAATCTTGCCGGTCAGGCCACACCGCCAGGTCGGTGGCGATCCGTCCCGGATCATGTCCGGTCCCGCGAGGCCGCAGCGGCCTGAGAGCGGTGGAGTACGCGGCGGTCAGCCAAGTGGCATCGCGGCGAGATCCGCCAGCAACCGTGCCCGGCGTGATCCCCCGTTATGTTCTTGGCGGTCCTGCAATGGGACCGCTGGCCTCCGGGCCCGGCATGACTGTGTCCCCCTGTCGAAGGCATGACCTGGGGGGTG
>NZ_JBSFUB010000201.1:0-3983 GCF_053591575.1 Streptomyces altiplanensis
CCCCATCCGCATATCTCACACACCACGGATACAGTCACCCACCCACACTCATCAGGGACTTCGCAACGATTCACCCCAACGAGCTGAAGTCAGTATAGGGCCGCAACACACGCCTCTGGGCGCTCATGTCCGCCGCCGCGCTGAACACCGAGGTCGGTGGCACCAAGGTGATGAACGACCAGCGGTTCGCGCTTCGCGCGGCCGCCGAGCGCGCGGATGTGGCCTTGCAAATCCACCCGCTCAACGGGCCGCTGCATGCCATGACCGGGATGCCGACCGTGACCATCTACCGCGTGGACGTTTCCGAGATTCCAGATCATGTGGTCAGAGAAGGGACACTACCTGGAACCGCTGATGTCTCCGACGCCCTCAATACGGTGACGGCCTATCACGTGCTGCTCGATCATGCGTGCGTTATCGCACCTCATCCAGACAAATCGAAGGAAGCACTACTCTCATGACAGAACCAACGCGACTGTCCCCGCAGATCGACACGTCCGTTCCTCACTCGGCCCGGGTCTGGAACTACTGGCTGGGCGGGAAGGACCACTACCTCGCCGACCAGGCCGCCGGCGACGCCTACAGCAGCAGGTACCCCCTCATCGTTCCCTTCGCCGAGGAATCGCGGGACTTCCTGCGCCGCACCACGACCTTCTTGGCCAAGGATGCCGGCCTCAGGCAGTTCATAGACCTCGGTGCAGGGCTGCCCACCTCCAACAACACCCACGAAGTCGTCCAGCGGATCGACCCCACCAGCAAGGTCGTCTACGTCGACCACGACCCGATCGTTCTGCTGCACGTCCATGCGCTGCTCACAAGCACGTCCGAAGGCGCCACGGCCTACGTCGAGGCGGACATGCGCGACACCGAAACGGTACTGAACGGGGCAGCCAAGACTCTGGACATGACCCAGCCGATCGGCCTCGTCATCAGCGACGTGCTCGGCCACATCGTCGACTGGGACGAGGCCCGCGGTCTGGTCAAGCGCCTGGTCGACCGCCTCCCCTCGGGCAGCTACCTCGCCCTGAGCCACTCCACGGCCGCTGACGCCGCGCACCAGGTCGTGCAGGACGAATACAACAGCTCGGGTGCCATCCCGTACCTGCTGCGCGAGCCGTCCGTGACGATCGAGCTGTTCGAGGGCACCGAACTGGTGGAGCCCGGCTTCACCAGTTGGCCGCGCTGGCGTCCGGATGCCAACACCGGGGTTCTCACCGACCGCGCCGGATGGGGAGGGGTGGCGCTGATCCCGTGAACACGAGCAGCGCGGAGTCCGCCTCACCTGAGGTGAGTCGGTACCAGGTGATGCGACGGCTAATCCATGCGGAGGCCCATTCCGATGCCCAACTGATCGCCGAGGCGGCGGCCCTCGCCGGCGACTCGGCCGTGCTGGTAGACCTCATGGGCGACGTCATCTGCAGCACCCCCCGCGCTGCTGGACCCGAGGGGGTGCGTGCCGCCGCGCACCCCTGGCCACTCCCCCACCTCACCATCCGCAGGACCACCGACGCGGTGCTCGTCGTCAGCCCCGGTCCGGCGGTAGCGACAGCTCGCGTCGACCTCATCGCACAGACCTGTGTTGATCTCCTGCGCATGCAGACCCGCGTCCACCGAGCTGAAGAGACCCTTCGTGCCGAACAGCGTCTTCACGGCGCCGCACTGCACCTCTTCCTCGGCGGCCAGGGGGTCCGGCTGTACGTCTGCGAGGTGGTGGCGTGTGGTGAGACGCGGTAGTGGGCTTGGGGCCCCTGCTGGCTGCATGCCCTGTGACGGACTGGGAGAAAGGTGAGTTGGCCCCTTGCCACCCGGCCCGGAGCATCGTGGCGGCGTGGTCAAGGGCTTGGGGCAGGCAAGGGCGCCGACTGCGCTGCGGGAGGCCGCGTAGGTGCGTCGCCTTGAGGCGACGGCGTGAACCCATTCGTCGCCTTGTGGCGAGTACTGGGTGTGAATACCCACCATCCTGACACCCACCGACCCCACCGACGGACGGACTGTCCATGACCGACCTGGCCGGCGGCGACGCCGAGCTCATCGCGGCCTCTTTGGAGGAGCCCGAGCGTTTCGCAGCGCTCTTCGACCGTCACGCACCGGCGATCCACCAGTACGTCACCCGGCGGCTGGGCCGGGACGCAGCCGACGACGTCACCGCGGAGACGTTCTTGACGGCCTTCCGGATACGGGCCCGGTTCGATGCGGCCCGGACCGGCGTGCGGCCCTGGTTGTACGGCATCGCCGCCAAGGAGATCGGCCGGCACCGCCGACAGGAGATGAAGGCGCTGAAACTGCTCGCCCGCACCGGCCACGACCCCATCGCCGACAGCTGGACCGACTCCGCTGACGACCGTCTTGCCGCCGAGGCCGCCGTCCGCCCCCTGGCCGGGGCGCTGGCCCGACTCTCCGCAGGCGACCGGCACGTCCTGCTGCTGTTCGCCTGGGCCGACCTCAGCTACCAGGAGATCGCGGAGGCCCTCGACATTCCCGTCGGAACTGTCCGCTCCCGTCTCAACCGCGCCCGCCGCAAGCTGCGCCCCGCGACCGGCCAGGGCGACACCCCTCTCGTTGAAACTCGCATACACGAAGGTGACCCCGCATGAACGAGCTCCTTGCACTCTGCGGCCTGCGCGCCGACGCACCCCTTCCCGAAACCGACCGGCTCGCCGCGCCGCGAGCCCGCCTCACCGCGGCGATCCACCAGGACACCCGCCGCGGACGCGCCGCCCTTCCCCAGCGCCGGATGATCCTGGCCGGCGCCGCCACCGCAGGGGCCCTCGCCGTGACCGCCGGGATCATCACGGCTCTGCCCGCAGACAGCTCCGGCGCCTCCGCGCCGAAGAGCCCTCAGGTACTGTCGGCAGGCGCCTCCGCCCACACTCTCGAACTGGCCGCCGCGACCGTCGAGAAGCACGACGGGACCGAACCCGGCCCGAAGCAGTGGGTGTACGAGAAAGAGACCGACTTCGGCCAGGACAAGCCGCGCACCGCGGAGGAGTGGACCCGCTGGGACGGCACCGGGCACGCCAATCTGCCTGGCATTCCCCCGGCCGGTGACATCTCGGACTTCGACCCGGACAAGCTCCAGGTCTGGTACGGCCCCAACCAGGAGGAGAAATGGAAGAAGGAGGGCTACGACGACCGCTCCCAGCGGCAGTTCTACCGCTTCCTCGACACCCTGCCGAGCGACCCCGACCGCATGATGAAGCGCATCCGCGAGGAACGCGCCATCGGTGACATCAAGGGGGAGACGCGCGCACAGCGCGACTGGCGGGAGATCGACGTGCTTTACCGGTCGGTCCTGATCCCACCCAAGGTCCAAGCGGGCTTGTTCCGAGCGCTCGCGAAGATCCCCGGCGCCCGGGTGACGACCGGTGTGAAGGACCCGCTCGGCCGTGCGGCGATCAGCGTGAGCGTGAACTACGCCAAGAAGATCCCATCGGGCTGGCAGGGCAAGCAGGAGATCTTCTTCGATCCCGAGAGCTACGCCTACCTCGGGACGAGCAAGGCCGACGGGCTCGTCATCAGCGCCCGCGACGCCTGGGGCGTCGTCGACAAGCCCGGCGCCCGCCCCTGAGCACCCGCGAGAAGCGCCCGGTACAGGGTTCGGACTTATGCCTCCGGCGTGCCGGACCTCGTATCGGGCTGGGAGCGGCCCGAGCCGCCGCCCTTCGCTGTCCGGCGTCGGTTTTGCTGCCTGCCGCAGTGACAGCGGCTGGCTCGCTTGCGGGCGATGGGGTTGTCGGCAGAGGACGCGCTTGCCGCGTCAGGCTCCCCATGCGGCTTCGGGTGGTGTTCATGCCTCCGGGTGTCGGTGGGCACCCGTACGGTTCGTGCCGTTCATGAACCCGGAACGCCCGGTCGAGATGCTACTGATCTTTTCGTAAGTTCGGTGGATGTGGTGGCTGTGTGGGTGGGAGGCTGTCGGCGTGGCTTATCAACCTTCCCCTTCGGCTGCCGGCTCCTCCCTTCCTCCCTTGTCGCGGCCTCAG
>NZ_JBSFUB010000202.1:0-3756 GCF_053591575.1 Streptomyces altiplanensis
GGTACTGGTGAGCTCGCGTATTCAACTGTCGCAAGTGGTGCTGCCAAAGCGTCGGTGCAGTCACTGTGTGTTGGGGTGCCGCAGGTCATGGTCTGTGCTGGCAGCCCCTCGCGTTCTGGCCGTTGGTGGATAACCTGCCTTCATGCCGCTGAACGTCCCCAAAGAGATCAAGCGTGTGAACAAGCAGGTCCTCGTAGAGCTGAGTTCGAGGAGCGAGCGCCTCAACCTCGGCAGGGGACGCGAGCCTGGATGGCTGGATCAGTACCTGGCCGACGATGCGACGGGGTCTCTGCGAGCGATCCTTCTTGAGCGTCCTCCCAAGCCCTGTTATCGCTGCCTCGTCCTGATCAAGCGGGCCGACGGGGAAGTCGAGCACTTCCTGCTCGACGTGCTGCCGGAGGATTTCGACCGGCTTGAGGACATCGTCGGCGAGGATCTGCTCACGTTCACGCGCTGGGCGTTGTCCCAGATCCCGTTGAGTCCTCTTCCTGCGGAGTAGAAGGTTCATTGGGCCGATCGCAGATTCAGGCATTGCTCTGCGGGGTCCAGCCGGGTGGTGACCGCCAGTGGTCTCCGGCGGCGTATCGGCTCCAGGTGCCTCCGGCCTCGGACGCGAGCTTGGCCGTGGTGACCCGGTGATAGCCGAGAGCCTCAGCGACGACCGGCGCGGGCATTTCCAGAACGTGTTGCCGGATCGCGGCTGTGCGGCCAGCCGTGGTGGGGATGCCGATGTCGTTGATGAGCGCGGCGAGAGCGTCGGGGTGCATCGGTTGTCCGGCCCGGCGGCCGGGGAACAGCCACCGGGAGGCGTGGTTGGTCGCGGTGTTCATGTTGTCCCGGCTGCTGATCCAACGATGTAGCAGTTCCGCGAGCGGTTCCGGCACTGGGGACGGCGGTTCGCCGAGGCGGAGAAACGTCTGGTCGTTGCTGTGGCCGACGTCGTCCAGGGTGAGGCGCACGACTCGGCTGAGTGGTTGGGCATAGAGCAGGACGATCACGCCCGCGACCCGAGTACGAAGCGGTAGGTCCGGGTCGGTGAGGAGCTGCCCGATCAGTTCCAGTCGTTCGGGCTGCGGCATCGGGGTGGCCCGGCGGATGTGGACCGGGGGCAGCCGGAACGGCCGGGTGAGCTTGCTGGCCGAGCACCAGAGCAGAAAGGCTCGCATGGTGTTGCGGGTGTACTCGTTCTGCTCGGTGTGCCAGGCGTCGATGCCGGTCTGGCCGCAGGTGCCAAGGGTGTGATCACGGGCGGCGAGCCAGGTGAGGAAGGCTGTGGCCTGCTTGACCTGGTCAGCGGCATGTCGACGGGCTGCCGGGGTGATCGGCTCCTTCTGGCTGCTGGTCCGCAGGCGTGGGAGCACTTCCCAGGTGGCGAACCGGCGGATGACCTGAGCGTGGTCGGGGTCAGGAATGTCGGCAAGGTGGCCGATGAGCCATCGTTCGAGCGAGCAGATCCGCTTGTCGACGGCCGGTAGGACACCGCAGGACATGAGGAGTTCCCGCAGGTGGGCGGCGGCCCGCCAGGGTTCGAGGCTGTGGAAGGCTTCGTGGGTCAGCTCGATGTCGCCGGTGGCGAGTCGGCGTAGCCAGTCGGCGGTGGAGTCGGGGCGTTCCTTGTTCCGGTCGAGCCAGGCGAGACCGGACAACGGCCTGTCCATGGTCCGAAGCAAGTCGGCCAGCGGAACGATTTCGGGGCGGATGCGGCCGGTGCCGTCATCCAGTAGCTGGGAAAGCCGGTCGGCAACGGTGCAGCGGGTGCAGAGCCGGCCTCCGTGCAGCTTGCCTTCCTCTCCGCAGCGGGAGCATCGATAGGACATCACGAAGCCCGCGCAGTCGGAGCAGATCTGCATGCGGTCGCTCGGACGTAGGCCGAGAAGAGCACGCTCGACTCCGCACTCGGGACAGGTTCCACGAACGCAGAGAGCTTTGTCGTGGCAGGTGCGGCAGACATAACCGTCCGGCCAGCGGGCGGCGAACCAGCCGTGGCGCTGACAGCGGGCGCATGCCCTCTTGTGCCAGCGTTCGCACTCCTCGGGGGTGTAGGCGGGGCTCACTCGTCAGGAAGGATTCGGGCCGGTCGGGGTCGCAGTTTCGCGACCGCCGTCGGCAAGGCAGGGAGATCACCGGTCGCGGTCTTGCGGACTCCGGCGTTCTCGGCGGTCGTGGTGACCAGGTCTGCCGGCGTGCAGGAGAAGATGTCGCAGAGCGCGGCCAGGACCTGGAGCGACAACCGCTCGGGGGTGCCGGAGACCAGTCGGTGGACCTGGGAAGCTGACAGGTCGATGCCGCGGTCACGTAGTAGCGGCACCAGCTCGGTGGTGGTGAACATGCCGTGAGTGCCCATCAGTTCGCGCAGCTTCCACGTGTAGCCGACCTTGCGTTTCACCTCTGCCTCCCGGCCTGGCTCTCCAGTGCGGCGGCAATGGTGCCGTCCAGATGTCGGCGGAGTGTGCGGGTGCGGAAGTCGGAGCTCACGCAGGTGTAGATCGCGGTCGTGCTTGCGTGGTCGTGACCGACCTGCTCCTGGACGAAGCGCGGGTCCCAGCCGGCCTCGATCAGATGGGTGACGTAGGACCTGCGGAAGGAATGGAAGTCCAGTCCCTCGTCTAGGCCGAGGGCCTGGCGGTAGGTGATGAACCGGGAATTGAGCCGCTGGCAGCCGATCCGCAGTCCGCGCTCAGAGGGCCAGGCGGCCGGGTTCCCTTCGCCTCCGAACAGCGGCCGGACCTCGGTGAACCACTCGTCCAGGATGTCGGGGGCCCAGTCCCAGACGGTCAGCACTGTGCGTCGCTTGGGCGGCGAGCCCTTCTTGGCTTTGCCGAACCGGACGCGGCACAGACCGAACTCGCCGTACTCGGCTCCGTGAGGGTTGCGGCCGAAGTCAGCGGCGTTAAGCATCCGTGTTTCGTTGCGCCGCGTGCCGAAGGCGTACGCGGTCTTGAACAACGTCGCGTCGCGGAACGCGGGCAGCCAGCCCTTGCGGCCGAAGGCCCGGATGCGAGCCACCTCGTCGTCGCAGTGAGCGAAGAAGGCATGCAGCTCGGCCTTGGTGAAGGCACGCTTCTTCGCCTCGGACTCGTTGTCCTGGACGTGCACCGCGGTGTTCCACTCGTGCACGATCTGGACCGGATGGGAGCCGAACCGCTCTTCACACGTGGTGGCCCATTCGTAGAGGGGGTCGGTGGCGAAGTGGCAGAAGGAGCGGATGGCCTCGGAGTACGAGCGGATCGTCGAACGCTTCAGATCACGCAATGAGCGCAGGTCACCGAGCCATTCATCCACCATGGCCGGCGTCCACTGCCAGGGGAAGGCGTTCACGTAGGCGGTGAACGCCTTCACCGTGTTCTCCCGCCCTTCGACAGTCGAGCGGGCCAGGTTCCGTGCGAGTTGCTGATTGGCGAATCCGCCCAGCATCGCGGAGAAGACCTGTTCCTCCGGCCGCAGCAGTGCGACGCCGTCCGTCAGGTGCAGTCTCGCCGCCCCCGGGACCGTCCCGTTGAACCTCACTGTCCACCACTCTCCGTAGCTCGCATCCAATGCGAGAAAACCGCATCGGATGCGAGTCGGGGGCGAAACCGCAGGCCGTCCATCCGGACGAGTGACAGCGGCTGGCCATTAGGGCTCGCCAGCCGCTACCGTCGCGCGACGCGACAGAGCCCGACGTCCCTGTTCAGCGAGGCGTCGTCCACCCTTGCTGGTGCCGACACATCAACTGTCGCCAGTTCGCATCCGATGCAATTGGCGGCGCTTGGAACA
>NZ_JBSFUB010000203.1:0-3569 GCF_053591575.1 Streptomyces altiplanensis
GGGTCAACGTCCTCTGGGCCCTCCTGCGCGATGGACGGACCTACGAAACCGTGCCACCCGCCGTTCCCACTGCTTGACAAACAGCATTAGGAATCCGTGAACCAGTACGAACGTCGGTTGCATCTGTCTACTCACTTTCTGACGTCCCGCGGCATCGACGGCACGCGCGTCGCACCCGGACGCCGCCTTCGAAGGAGCCATGGCCAAACGCCCCGACAGCCGCGCCCGCGAGCTCCCCCACGCCACCCCCGACACACGGGCACCCCGTGCCACTCGGACTTTGATGGCACAAACCTAAGATCGCCACGGGTCGGTGGTGATAATCAAGGTTCGACGGCACAGGACATACCGCTTCGCCAAGCCGGCGAGAACATCCCTCGCCGCAGCGCACGAAGCCGTGCATGAGTTCGCGCCCGCGGGGCACCAGAACCAACGGTCCCCCCTGGCCCGGACGGAACCCCCGCCGTCCGAGGCCAAAACGGCCCCGCGAACCCACCCCCCCGGGATCGCGGGGCCACTTCCCCACGAATGAGCTGACGGCAACTGCCCCTGAGCGGCCCGATCACATCCCCGGGACGACCGTCCCTCAGCACACGGAAAGCCGGAGCGACCTGTACGGGGTACTGCCCCGGGCGGCGCAGAGCCATGGCGTCCTGCGTCGCCGCAAGCCTCCGATGCGGGGTGAGGGATGTCAGCGGTGGGTGACAGGATGGCCGTATGAGCGAGGAGCTGGACGACATATTGGCCGATCCCGCACGGCTGTTGACCGCTGACCGTGCGGTGGTGCGCGACCGTATCGCGGCTGCGAAGGGCGCGGACGTGGGGAGCGAGGTCTTCCTGCAGGCCGAAGCGATCTTCGGCGGCGCGGACGTGTCGCCCGCCGAGTTCGCCTCCTGGCTGCACTTCGCGGCGAAGGCGACCGGCCACGAGGAGTACGCCGAGCGAATCGCGACGGCCGAGCCGGGGATGCCGTGGCGAACTGTGTGGGCGTGGTGGCGGCCGGCCAACTGGTTCACGGCCCACCCGAGCCTGAACGGCGACTATTACCAGGCCCACCGCCGTCTGTACGAGGGCCGGGAGCTCATCGAGGTGATCGACCAGCGCGGCCCGCTCTGGCTCGACGCGGAGACGGGCCGGAGGGTGAAGGTCCGGGACGGAGAAGCGCTGACGGAAGCGCCTCGGTCGCCGGAGGCGCTTGACGCGCCCGAGCTGCGCGACTGGGAGCTGACCGCCCCGGAGAGCTGGGAAGGCGCCGTTGCGTTCGCCGCCGTGGGCGGCAGGACCCGCCACCTTGTCGAGAACGCGCACGGCATAGCGGTGCTCGAGACGGACGCGGAGGTGCTGCGGGACTGGCCGCGCGGCGAAGGGATCGACCCCACGTCGTCCGAAGAACCGCCGTCCGGCCCCGAACCGGCGCGACGGCGGCCGACGGGTCCGCTCGACGCGGCCCGGGTCGACGACGCCTTCGGGGAGCGGCACGTAGTTCGCATACCCGAGAGCGCACTGCCCGAGGGACTCGAACACCCTGGAAGCAGACGGCACTTGCGGGACATCGGCCTGCCCGCGTGGTGGGTGTGCCACGGGGCCGAGTACGAGACCCGTTCAGCCGACGCCATGCGTCCCCCGGCCGAAGGCACCCTGTCGGAGGAGGGTCTGCTGAGCGGTGTGGCCGCCGCGGACCTGATCGCCTTCGGCGCGTGCGACTACGGCGAGCTGTATCTGCACCGCCACGACGGGGCCGTGTACATCTGGAGCGGACTGGAGGGCCCGACGCACCGGACGCTGGTGCCGCTCGCGCCGGATCTCGATGTCTTCACCCGCGTCCTTGAAGCCGTCTACCGCTACAGCAACGCCTGTTGGCACCCCTATCCGGTGGAAGAGGACCAGGAGGCAGTGGCGCAGGTGTTCCTGGACGAGATGGACGAGCTGGCCCCGGGCCTGTTCGCCCCGAACACGCCCGGCGGCATGTTGTGGAGCTGGTTCTACGCAGGCATCACCGAACTGGGCGTGGACGGCTTCTAGCAGGGCTTGGTCAGGTTCGGTCTCCGGTGGCCTGTCCGGACGAGCGGCTGTGCCGTTGATCGGATGTGACACCTGAGGGTTCGGCCGCGGTGCGGTGTGATCTGGAGGATTTCACGGCGGAGGTTGTGGAGGTTGCGGAGGTTTTCGAGCCGTCCGCGCGAAACGATCAGCGTCGGTGGGCAGGTCCACCTGCGTGGGCTGCTGACCGACGGGCAGCGCAAACCGGTCGGACCGATGGCGGCCCGGCCCGGGAAGGACGGGAACCGGCAGGCCCTGGCCCGCTTCATCACCACCAGCCCGTGGGGCCCGGCGCATGTGCGGGCTGTGCCGGCCCGGAAGGCGGAAGCGGCGATCCGGCCGAGCGCGCTGATCTTCGAGACACCGGAGGGGACAGCGGCCAGGTCCACCTCGATCACCGTGGAAACGGCTGTGAGTGTGACCGGCGTGCCGGCAGGATCGTTCCGGTCACGCAGTCGGCTCGGTCGCCGGGAGGTGGCAGGCGGCGGGTGGTCAGTACGATGCCCCCTCGGTGCTCGTACGGTTCCGAGCGACGGGACGGGAAGGAGGCCGCGCCATGGTTGACGGCACGGAGGAGACGAGCCCTCATGGGCGCGGTCGCAGGCGCCAGGGCGAACTCGAGAAGCAGGTGCTGTCGGCACTCGGCTCGGCGCCCGGGCCGGTGACGGCCGCCTGGGTGCAGCAACAGCTCGGTGGAGATCTGGCCTACACCACGGTCATCACAATCCTGACCAGGCTGTACGAGAAGCAGGCGGTGACCCGCAGCAGGGCCGGCCGGTCCTTCGAGTGGACGCCGGTGGCGGACGCGGCCGGTCTGGTGGCCCTGCGCATGCGCAAGCTGCTCGACGACCAGGAAGACCGCGACGCGGTGCTCTCCCGTTTCGTGTCGTCCCTCTCGTCGCACGACGAGCAGCTCCTGCGCTCCCTCCTCAACGAAACCGACGATCCGGAGCGCTGACCGGTGGGCGTCTTCGTCTTCCGGCCCTGATTCTGCCGCTGACGACGCTGCCGATCGCGCGGCTGGCCGAACAGCCTCTCCATCCCCGGATCGCGGCGCTGTTGCTGACCTGGGCGGGAGCGATCCTTGCCGCGTGCAGCACGCTGTGCCTCGGGCTCCTGGTGGTCTCGGCACCGCGCAGTTGCCGGGCAACCCGCTGCCCGACAGCTGGTCGGACCCCGAGGTGCGGGAAGCGGTTCCTTACGACGAGGTGGCCGGGAAGGCGTCCATCGGCCATCGGTGCCCTCGCCCGCGTGGTGGTGGCGTGCGCGCTCACGGTGCGACGGCACTACGGCTTCCGTGCCCGTGCTCACCGGACACCACCACCGCCTCCTGCTCACCGTGCGGCTCGCCGGCTGCGCGAACCCGCTGCTGCGCCCGCTCCGGTCGGCGGTGGGCTGCGGCACGGAACGCTGGGCCGGAGTCACCTGTTTCTACGCGACTGTAAAGTTCACGCATCGCATGCAGTGGTGGTCGGGGACGGACGAAGACGAAGGCCCGGAGGGCGTCAGAGTGGGTACGCAGGACAGGA
>NZ_JBSFUB010000204.1:0-3456 GCF_053591575.1 Streptomyces altiplanensis
TACACTTTTTTCAAACCACTTTTTCCCTCCCCGCCGCTCTTCCTATCTGCGGCCACTTTTTTCTCCTTTTTTTCGGGCGGGGGGGGGCGGGCTCTCGGGGCGGGCGCCGCCCTTGGACGGTTCAGCCGGGCCAAGTGCCGGTCAGGCGGCGGCACCGGCCCGGTCGACGGCCGCCTTGAAGACCGCGAAGATCGCACCCTGCAAGGCTGCGGCGAGCAGGACCTCCTGCCAGGTGCGGTGCTCATCGGTGGCGTCGGGGGCATCATCGTCGTGGTTGATCATCTTCTACGCCTGCTTGAACGCCGCGTCGGCGATCATGCCGCTCGCGGCACCGAGCGCCAGGCCGACCGGCTTGTAGGCGATCTTGGGTGCCTTCACCGGCGCCTTCACCGGCGCCTCCGGCTGCGCCGCAGGAGCAGGAAGACGACGAACGCGACGGCCGCGGCGATCAGCGGCGTGCGGTTGGCCTTCGCCATGGACGCGGCCGACTCGGCCTTCTCACGGACCGGATCTGGGGTCTTCTCCGCGGCAAGCTGTCCGGCGCGGGCCGCGGTGTCGCGTACCTGGGCCGCGGCGTGAGCGGCCTTGTCCAGAAGCGGATCGGGGGTCTTGTCCTTGACCAACTGAGCGGCGTGCGCCGCCTTCTCCCGGAGTTGGTCGCCGACGAGGGTGGCCTTCTCGGCGGCCTGCTCCTTGATCTCGGCTGCCTTCTCCTTGGCCTGCGCCTTGACGTCGGCCTTGGCCGCCAGCGCCTCCACGGTCTGGCCGAGCTCGTCGCGGGTGTGCTCAACCTGCTCACGCAGCTCCTCGGGAGTGGGCGCGGCGTCCTTGTCGCCCTGGGAAGGGGTGCTCATCGGTGTGATGCCTCCTTGATCTCGGCCACGTCGGCCTTGACGCTGTTGATGGCCTGCTCGGGTGCGGGGGTGCCGGCCTCGGCGATCTGCTTCTTCCCGGCCGCGGCCATCCCGGCTGCGACGGCCGCCAGCAGGGCGGCGATGATCAGAGCCGAGGCCCACACCGGGAGGAGCAGCGCGAGGGCTGTGATCACGGCGCCGACCAGAGCCTGCGCGGCGAGGATGCCGACCAGGCCGGCCCCGCCGAACAGGCCGCCGCCCACACCGAAGCGTTTGCCCTTCTGGGTCATCTCCGCCCGAGCCAGCTGCATCTCTTCACGGACCAGCTCCGAAATCTGCTGCGATGCCCGCGATACGAGGTCGCCCACCGATTCCTCAGGAATGCCGTGGCCCGGGTGCCGTCCAACGGCGCTCATCTGCTCTTCACCTTCTCCGCATGCTTGGTGCGTTATGGCGCGATGGCTGCCATTCGTGTTGTCTGTGCGGTGCCGCGCCGGTCAGCGGCCCGAATTGGTACCGGTGGTGTCTTGGACGGGGAGTCGGCGTTGCGTTTGACGGAGTCGATGCCGTCCAGGCAGGCGCGATGGCTCTCGTAGTGCTCGCTGGTCGCGATGACCTGCCCGTTCGTTGCGATCAGAACGAAGTGATACCCCTTGCCCGGCTGGTGCCGGACCTCGAAACGAGCCGCCATGGCAGACCCCTCCCTGGTTGAAATGTGCACGCCGCTGTCACGGCGCGTACCCCGCGACCCGCCAGCCAGTCGGGTCAGCCTCAGCGGCGCAGAAGAATGCGGGGCGTCGCCCGTACGAGAGCGGCCGCAGTCAGACCGATGGCGGCGCCGACGGTGACGTCGGAGGGGTAGTGCGCTCCGCTGTGGACCCGCTCGATCGCCACCAGCACTGCCGGTACGGCGCACGCGGCACCCGCCCACGGCCAAGAGGGCGCGACGGCAGCCGTGAACGCGACGGCGGCCGCGGTATGACCAGAGGGGAAGGAGGAGCTATCGGGCCGGTCCTCGACATCGTCGTGCGGGATCCACTCCTTCGGCGGCCGGCGCCGCTCCACGAGCTGTTTCACGACCCCGTTGGACAGCAATTCCGCCACCGCCATGGCCGTGATTCCGGCGGCTGCCGCTTTGCGGCCCCTCCATCCGCCGCCGGCCGCCATGGCCACGGCGGCGGCCCACCACAGCTTCGTGTGCTCGGCCGCTTCCTCGACCGGCGGCAGGAGCTCACGGGCCCAGTCGGAGTCCCACGCGGCCATCCGCCGGGTCAGCCAGTGATCGCCGTCGCGCAGCGCCATCACAATTCCCATGCCGTGACCCTTGCCCGCCCGCAGCGCCTCCACACAGTGATCACTCCAGGCGGCGGTCTTTATCGCTCCACTCGCGGGTGTCGCGGGGCTCGACGTAGGGCTCCTCACCCTCGGGATGCCCGCCGACGACCGCACGCTGGCGGGCCATCTCGGCATCGAACTCCAAACCGAGCAGGATCGCCAGAGTCGTGATCCACAGCCACACCAGGAAGATGATCACTCCGGTGAGGGTGCCGTACGTCTTGTTGTAGGAGCCGAAGTTCGCTACGTAGAACGCGAAGCCGGCCGAGGCGAGCATCCAGATCACCAGCGTCAGGAAACTGCCGGGGGTGACCCACTTGAAGCCGCGACCCTTGGCGTTGGGGGCCGCCCAGTACAGGATCGCGATCATGATCGTGACGAGGAGGACCAGGACCGGCCACTTCGCGATCGACCACACCGTCTGCGCGCTGTCACCGATACCGAGGGCGGCGCCCGCCTGGCGGCCCAACCCGCCGGTGAAGAGCACGATTGGCGCGCTGACCACGGCCAGGATCATCAGCATGACGGTCAGCCAACCGCAGTGGCAGGACCTTCCACACCGGGCGTCCCTCGGGCGACACGAGCACCAGGAGGGCCGGGAAGAGAGCCAGCACGCCGTAGTAGGTGAGAGCTGCGGCCCGGTCGGTGAACTCGTCGTTGTGCCGCGCAGCACTGCCACCCATGACCGTTTCGGCATCTCCGAAAGCTGATCCGGCGCCCGCTCCTCAACCTGCTCATCGGGACCCACACTCCCGGCCCCGCCCGCAGTGGGCCCGCGGTCGTCACCGTGCTCTGGTTTCGGTGTACGTGTAATACCCGGCGGCTTTCCACCCACGCCTGCCCCATGCACCGCCAAACCTGGCGGGATGGGCCGGTTGCGTGCGACCCACGGGGGGGAGGCCTAAAAACGACCAAAGGGTAGATATCTATGTAAAGGGAGTGAATATGATCACCCAGGATCAGATCCCCTCTGCACTCGACCACCCGGTCTACGACTCCGACGGGAACAAGCTCGGCGAGGCCAAGCATGTCTTCCTCGACGACGCCACCGGCCAGCCGGAATGGGTCAGCATCAAGACCGGCATATTCGGCATGAACGAGTCCTTCGTCCCCATCAAGGACGCCACCGTGGTCGAGGACCACCTCGAGGTTCCCTTTGCCAAGGACAAGATTAAGACATCGTTTCTTATGGCGTGATCATTCGTTGATCCGTGCATGACGGATCTGGTGGAGCGGTTGGTGCCGGAGGAGTTGTGGGTGCTGTTTC
>NZ_JBSFUB010000205.1:0-3449 GCF_053591575.1 Streptomyces altiplanensis
TCCAGTACCGGCCCCACACACTCGACGGCTTCATAGCCGGAACCGGCCTGACCCTCGACACACCACCCTCACCCTGACAAGCCGAAGTCAGTAACGCTGGCCTGCGCGCGTACGGTGCGGCCGAGGAAGGCCGCGGCGCCTGCAGAACGGCGTCGGTACTCGGCTGCTGCCGGCCCGCTGACGTGCTCGTTGTCCTCATCCAGACGGGTCCAGTCGTCCTCGGACTGCTCGAGGACCATCTCCAGTCGCTCCACCGCGACGTCATCCAGCCAGGAATCGTCGCCTTGGGCGGCGTAATTCAGAGTGACCTTCGTTTTGAGATGGCCGTACTGCAGGGCGGCGGCGATGAGGCCGCGGGGGCGGCGCACGATGAAGTAGGCGAGGGTGCGACGGAAGCGCGACGCGTGCAGGTGCTTAATCGGGTCTGGGGGGATCGCAACGCCGCCATCGGCGGGGGTGAAGGTGGAGTTCACCCAGTCCTGGAGCCGCTGCAGCTCACGCTTGGTCTTGCTGGAGCCCCACGTGAGGGCGCCCATTCGGCTCTTGCGGCCACCGGTGCCGGGCAGGCGGGTCGGGAAGAGCAGGTCGGTTTCGTGGAGCGTCTCCAGCAGGTCGATGGCCTGATGTACGGGGCGGACGACGGCCCAGGGGCGGCTGGCCGGCCCGCGTGACTCCGCCGCGGTGCGGTCGTGGCCTTTGCCGCGGTGCCCGAGAAGCAGCAATTCACCGGAATCGGGATCCTCCGCACGGCAGCCGCGGCGGAGATTGGCCACTTCCCCGGGGCGCATACTCGACAAATAAGACACGATGACGAAGCATGCTGCCGTCACCACCCAGACGAGGTCTGGCAGTTCGGACGCGGTGATCGGCTTGTCCCTCCACGGGCGCCCGTCGACCCGGCCAGTGACACTGCCGATGAAGAAGTCCCGGGCCACCGGAACCTCGGAGGCTTCGGCAATCGAACGGGGACCGCGGGAGAGGGAATTGGACAGCGCGGGAAGCCCGAGGAGACAGGCCAGGTACTTGAAGTCGATCGCACCGGGGTTCTCGGGGTCACCTGGCAGTGCGACGCCTGCGCGGTGCGCATCCCGGAGGAAGAGGTTCATGCGTTCGGTGTGCGGCAGCCCGGCGAACCGTCTCTGCCCGGGATGGGTTCCGGTGTACAGCTGACGGAACTCTCGCCAGGCGTCGCGGACATCGGGGCCGATGTCTTCGACGATCCGCAGGGCCCAGTCCAGGAGGGGGATCATCGTGTCCGCCGCGATCCTCGCGGTCTTGTTGCCGCGGCCGGTCTGGATGTCCTCCGCGAGCTCGCCCGGAGTGCACCCCTGCCACGGTTCCGTGACGGACATTCGGCATTCCGGAGGCAAACGCGGCGCATAGGCCCACACGGCCCGCACGGCGTTGAGGAGTGAACGGCGCGTGCTCGTGCTGGCCTGTACGGACAGGACATGGTCCAGATACAGGTCGAGATCGCGATCGTTCACTTCGTAGAGCCGATCGATGCCGCCATGCCGCAGCCAGGTCGCAAAGACGCGAAGTCGCTTGAACCACAGGTGCACCGTGGAGATGCTCGCCTGGTCGATCCCCGTGAGCCTGCTCAGGATGGGCGGGTATGGGCTGTCGAGGGTCGCCAGGGTGAAGACTTTGAAGTCGCTTTGCAGCAGGATCGGGTACGTCGACCAATGGAGTGTGATCGGTTGGATGTGCTGGTCCGGCTGGGCTTCCGCCAGCGACCATGCGGGATCCCCGACCCGCGACAGTGCCGCGCGGTCGGTTCCGTGCCGCAGAGACCGGGTATGGAGAACTGCCCTGTCCGCGAGCTCGCTCAGTAGCGACGGCAAGGTAGCGGCAGCGTCATTGGCCGTGGTCATCGCAGGTCCATCCGTCCGGCCATCAGGTCGTTGATCATTTCCGACTGGCGTCCGGTGAGCCGCCGGCGTGCCTGGTCCTGCTCGGATTGGTGGTACTGGCTCACCAGGTCCTCGAGTCGCTCGTGGTGTACCGCATGTCTCGCGTTCCACGTCGCCGCGTCGGTGTGAACCTTCAGGATGCTCATTTGGTCCAGGGCTGCTATTTGCAGGGGGAGTTGGTGGGGCAGGGCGCGGGCGTTCTCGCATCCCAGGCAGGCCAGGAACGATTCTGCGCAGGGTTCACCCGGAGGGGCTCCCGGGCTGTTGAGGTGGTCGGTACACCCAGTCAGCACGGTGTCCTGTTCACCTGAGACCAGGCGTTGAAGGACCGCAGGATCCAGGTCGGCGTCCCGGGCGGCGCCCTCCAGATCGGAGGCCGCCCGGGCAACCAGCGTGGCCGGCAGCACGGCGATACTGCGTCGCTTGCGGGCAGCGGCTACTTGGGAGCGCAGTGCGTCCGCGACGACGACGCGGGACTGAATGGCGACGTCCTCGCTGCAGGCGAGGTAGTGGTCGTTCATGGTGGCCCGGGTGTGCGCCACTGGGCGCCGCTTGCGCTCGATGCCGGTCTGCCGCAACCGCCTGGCCTCCACCGGCTCGACCCCGTCCTTCGTGGGCTCCTGGGTAGGAAATCCGTGCTGAACGGACCAGCGGGCGATGTTCTTGGCGTCGGCCCCACGCGTCCAGCGTTTCACTCCGGATATTTGTGACCGGAAGCCGGCGAAGGCCGAGCCGTGGCCGCCGTGGCGCCTGGCGAGCTGAGTCAGCTCCAGCAGCAGCTGATAGACCCGCAGCGGTGAACGAAACAGCCGGGGCTCTGGATCATCGGCGACCAGCAGAACGGCCAGTCCTTCCGGCACATCTTCCACGGGTGTCACCATGTGCTCGCGCTCCGGGCCACGCCGGGGCTTGGATGCCTCGATCAGCGCGACCTGGGGAACTCCCTCGACTCCGCCAGCCGGCCGGTGATGCGCAGCGGGCCAGGAAGCCACCGTGCCAAAGTTCTCCGCGGTCAATGCCGTCAACAACAGGCAGAACGCCGTCAACTCCCGCGAGGTCAGGCACAACCGCCGAGTAATCTCCTGGGATCCCCCCAGCGTCCACACCACCCTCACCATGGCACCTCCAGGCGCGCGTGGAAGATCGCCCGTGCGCTCAAAGACGTCCAGCAACATGCCGAGCTTGTGGTCCGGATGCCCGGATCCGATCTGCCCGGCTCGGAAGCGGGCCAGGAGATCCTGGCCGGCCCGGATACGATCCCGCGCCACCCGAATGTCATGCCGCAGGGCGACCATGATCCGCTGCATGGCGTTGTCGTCGTATGCCGGGACGTCAGAAACCTCCGTCACCTCAGGCATCCGCTCCCTGTACAGCGCATCTCTCACCTCCTTCGACAGCTGGTCGTCATCACGCCAAAGCTGCCTGAGCCGATGAAGGTGACTGAGGTTCCCCCCGCGAGCTGGACGGCTTGATACTGGGACAGATGGTCCTGGAGGAAGCAGTCACAAGTAGTGAGCACGAAGAGCAATATGAGTA
>NZ_JBSFUB010000206.1:0-3402 GCF_053591575.1 Streptomyces altiplanensis
ACCCCGGCTTGACTCGTCAGTTAAGGCAGCACCTGAACAACCAAACCGCCACCGACGAACCCAACGACCAACCGAAGAAAAAGCAACCCCCACCAAAGAAACAACCGGCTCATCCACACGCCTCCCCGTTGAGCCACTGAGCCTCGTCGACGAGGAAGGTACGGGGGCGCTCGGCCAGAGCGGTCTTCAACAAACGGTCGAACTCGCTGGGGTGGCGCGGTGGCTCGCCGGCCAGGTCGAGCGCGGTGAACAGCTCATAGCGCACCGCACGGGCGGTGGGACGGGCCCGGAAGGTGACCCGGCGGACGTCCTCGCCGGGTTCGAGTTCACGCAAGCAGGTGTTGACGGCGAGCGTCTTGCCGAAGCCAGCGCCGCCATGGATACACATCATCGCGCGGGCGGCGACCGTATCGCCGATGTTCTCCCGCGCGGTGAGCAGGGCGCGGGTGGTGACCACGGACGCATCGGGCAGGTCGACGTACTGGTAGGTGGCCGCAGTCACGAGGCGTCTCCGTCTTCAGTGGTCTGAGCGGTCGATCCGGGTACACGCCCGGGGGCAGGTTCAGATGAGACGGGAGCAGGCCGGCCGGGCGCGGTCCGGGTGACGAGGGAGGGCGGGGTGCGCCAGTCGGCTGGAGGCGCGGCGGGCGGGATGAGGTCCGGCATCGCCAGATCGGACAGGTCGGTGCCGACGGCCTGGGCGAGCTCGGCCTCGGCCTGCGCGGTGGTCAGGGTGCCGAGCCGCTGGGGGGCCTCGGGCTGGTTCACGGCTGCGTAGCGCTCGCGCTGTGAGGCCTCCAGGTCCTTCTTCAGGCGGCGGGCGCGGGCGGCCCGTGCCCGCCGTACGGCGCTGACCTGTTCCTCGGTGGCCTGGTCGGCCAGGTCCGCGGGACCGAGGTAGTGGCCGGTGGCCGCGTGGTAGACCTCGATCCGGTGGTCGTGATGGGGCATAAAGCGGATCCGGACCTGGATCCCGGACTGACCGGTCATCCACGACCCCACATAGTCACGTTTCCTGAAGCGGATACCGCGGGTCGTCAGTGTGCGGGTTCCGGCGTCTTCCAGGGTGAACGTCCACAGATCCGCCGCGGCCACGTCCCGTAGCGGGGTGGGATCGTCCTGCCACACCTCAAGTGGGGTCCTGCCCCGCAACGGCGCGGGTTGGTGTTCGGTGTTCCACCACCGTGTCCAGTCCAGCAGACGGGCGGTGAAGTCCTCGAAGCCCAGCAGCACTTCGTCCTTCGGACGGGAAGCACGCTTACCGGGGCGGGGCTGGCGGGCGTAGCCGGGCAGCCCGGCCAGGAACATGCTCTCCACCGCCCGATTCAGGCCCTCCACCGTGCCCTTGAGGTGCGGGGTGTAGGCGGGCAGGTCCTCCACCGTCACGTCCAGGAGATCGAACGCTGCGGTCACCGTCCGGGACAGGAAATCCTTGCCTCGGTCGACGCGTACCTTCTCGGGCAGGCCGCCGAAAGGTCCGTAGGGGTCCTCCCGCAAGACCGCGGAGCGCAGCGCGGCCAGCACCGACTCCCGGGAGGGATGTACCGGGGTGACGGCGACGCCGGTGATCGCGTTGGTGGCGCAGTCGGTGAACCAGGTGATCCACGGCCTGCGGGCCCTGCCGTCGACGTCGACCAGGACTGGGGCCTGCATGTGGTCGGTCTCCCACACGTGGTTGCGCCAGCCCCGTGGCCGGGCCAGGAACACATCGTGTTTCCGCGCCGCCCGCTCCCCTCCCGCGAGCCCGGCCCGCTCCCCCGGCGTCAGGTCCCGGCGGATCGCCCGGTGCAGCGTCGGGATCGAGGGAGGCGGATCCCCCTCGCCCCTGGCCGCGCGAGCGGCCAGCTCACGATGAACCGCCGCGACGTTGCCCTTCCATAAGGCCAGCAGAGCCCGAACCTCATCAGTAACCGTGAACCGCCCGGGATACGCGGCCCGCTCCCCCGGTGCCCGAGCCGCAGCCTCGTCCCGCTCCGCGACCGCCAGCCACCGCCACACCGCACGCTCCCGCACCCCCAGCACGTCCGCCGCCGACCTCACCCGCGTGGTGGTGAGCTTCCCCTCCCGACGCAGGGCCAGCAAACGGCGCACCGCCGGTCCCCGCAACGCCCGAACAGACGCAGCCGGCAAAGCCCCACTCGAACCACCACCCGTCCCTTCCAGGGCAGGGTCCTGCTCTCCCTGATGCACACTCCCGAGCACACCAACACCGATCGGCCAGCGGATCAGAACTCACGAAACTGAGACAGCATCACCCCTCCCGCGATAACGCTCCACCACAGCGATGCTCTGCAGATCTCTCACTTCCAGAACAGTGACCCCGTAGCCCCGAAACAACCCACTACCAGCACCAACACCCCCAAGCCACGCTGTCTCTCACCCCACTGTCACAAAACCGAGAGATCGCAGCAAGGATTCCATTGAGCTTCTCGGCCAGGCGTTCGACTTCGGCCGGGTCACGCCGCACCACGGGGTGGAGCATTTCGGCGAGGAAGTTCAACAGCGGCTGCGGGGAGGGGCCGCTGAGCCCGAAGCGGGCGTCGGTGAACACCCATTCGGGCAGCCAGTCGTCGTTGTTGATGCAGTGCTGCCAGATGTCTTCCCTGGCCGTAGGACGCCGGTAGCCGTCGCCTTCGAGGGTGTCCAGGTCGTACAGGCGCTCCAGAAACCTCACCTCGTCCAGAGCGCCCCACCACCAGATCTTCTCGACGACCAGGAAGTCGAGGAGGCGCTGGCGAGTGACGACAGTGAGTTGCTGTGGTGCCACCGGCTGCCCTTTCGTGTGTTCCAGCTTGTACGGGCTCAGAGCGAGGCTGCGGGCTCGCTGTCCGCAAGCGGGGCTGGTGTCGAAGGTGCCTTGCGCCAGGGGGCATTGGGGTCGGCGAGGGTGTCGAGCATCAGCTCGCACCAGGTGGCGGCCGTGCCGACGGCGAAGCGGGCGTGCCGGGGTCCGAGGCCTGTGGGTGCGGCTAGCCGTCCGTGTCCGGTCCCGTAACGGTTGCGCAGTTCGGCGACGCCGATGGCAGCCGAGGTCAGTGCGCCCAGGATGCGCTTGATGCTGTCGGCGTTGTCCGGGCTGCCGCCGGTGCGGGCCGGCGGCACTGCCGCGGGGTGAAGGTGAAGCGCTTGCTGCGCCTGCTTGATCAGCGCGGGCAGGTCCTGACGCTCGTCGACCGGGAGATTCCGCTTGAGCAGTACAAGCTTGGCGGTCGCCTCGATGAGCTGCTTGGCCGCGCCGATCGCGTCATCGGGGTAATCGGCTCCGAACCTGCGCACCCGCTCCAGCTCGGCCTGGATGCCCGACGCCTGGTCGTGTCCCCCGTCGTGGTGTAGCCAATCACGGTCCGTCGCCTCCGCTTCGGAGCCGTCCGGTACGTGCCGCTGCCGGCCGTCGTGCAATCA
>NZ_JBSFUB010000207.1:0-3308 GCF_053591575.1 Streptomyces altiplanensis
AAGCGCAACACCGTCGAACGAGCCATCAACCGCCTGAAGGGCTTCCGCGCCGTCGCCACCCGCTACGAGAAACGCGCCTACATCTACCTCGGCACGGCGCTGTCACGTTGGCTGACCGGGTGGGATGATTTTCTGGTTGGTCGTGCTGGGAGGAGTCGTCCGTGGACAGCGCACCGCCGTCGTACAAGGGGCACCGGTACCCGGTCGAGATCATCGCGCACTGCGTGTGGCTGTACTTCCGCTTTCCGCTCAGCTTCCGCGAGGTGGAGGAGCTGATGCTCGAACGTGGCGTGGTCGTCTCCCACGAGACGGTCCGGCGCTGGTGCGCGAAGTTCGGGCAGGGCTACGCCAACGGCCTGCGCCGGCGGCCCCGGCCCGGGGACAAGTGGCACCTGGACGAGGTCTTCATCAAGGTCAACGGAGAGCAGAAGTACCTGTGGCGGGCTGTCGACCAGGATGGGATGGTGCTGGACGTTCTCATGCAGGACCGCCGGGACACCGCCGCGGCCAGGCGGTTCTTCCGTCGCCTGCTGAAGAAGACGTGTTCGGTGCCGCGGGTGGTGGTCACCGACAAGCTCCACTCCTACGGGGCGGCCCACCGTGAGGTCATGCCGTCGGTCGAGCACCGTGCCCACAAGGGTCTGAACAACCGGGCCGAGAACAGTCACCAGCCCACCCGGCAGCGCGAACGCGCGATGAAAGGCTTCCGCAGCGTCGGGACCGCCCAGCAGTTCCTGTCCGCGTTCAGCGGGATTTCACCCCACTTCCGACCCCGGCGCCACCTGATGGCCGCCGCCCGCTACCGAGCCGAGATGACCATCCGTTTCGCCATCTGGAACCAGATCACCGGCGCCATCGCCCCACCTGCCGCGGCCTGACCCAAAACTGCCACTCGGCCTCACCCCACCCGACACACCGTCAGGCACTCACACACTCAACAACGTGACAACGCCGTCACTACAGACAACGCGGACACACTCCTTAACTGTGATTGCAGTACTAGGTGTCGGCGTTCGCCGCCATCAGGGTGTGCAGCCCGTTGCGCAGCATCTCGCTGCTGGCGTCGCCGAACAGTGCCTGCTGGACGATGTATCCCTGCACCAGGGCCATCAGGGTGCGCACGACGTGGTCGGTGGGGACGTTGGCGGGCAGCTGGCCTGCGTCCCGGTAGGCCCGGACCAGCTCGCTCCACACCACATGCATGTCCTCGTATCCCCGCCGGAGGGTGATGGCGAGCGGTTTGCTGCGCAAACATTCGCCCCACACCTGCAGGATCAGCTCGGCGAAGGCGCCGGTACTCTCGGCGCCTGCCCGGTGCGCCTGCTCTTCCAGCACGCGGCTGAACACGCCGCTGAGCACCTCGTCGAGCGGGCGTATCGAGGTCTCCTGGGTGGCGCTGGCGAAGGCATCGCGCATCGAGGTGAACGCCTCGACGGCTACCGCCTGGATCAGTTCCTCTTTGCTGTCGAAGTAGCGGTAGACGGCGCCGGCCGACAGATCCGCTTCCTTGAAGACGTCCTGCATGGACGTGGCGTGGAAGCCGTTGCGGGTGAAGCAGCGGCGGGCGCCGGCGATGATCTGCTGCCGCCGGGCGTCGAGGTGCGCTTGGGATACACGTGCCATGTCGCCACGTTAAAACGAGCGTTCCTTCTTGACAAGCAACTCCAACCCGTCTCAGAGTGAGAATCATAAAACGAACGATCCTTCTCTGTTGAGCGAGGCATCCCATGTCACACGGACGCAACATGATCACCGTCGTCCTTCTGGTCCCCACCGTGATCGCGTTCGCCCTGTGGGCGTTCCTGTGGCCAAACGCCCGCCTCGAACCACGCGACCTGCCACTCGGCGTCGCCGGGCCCGCCCAGGCCACCGCACCGGTCAAGACGCAGATGGAGCAGCGCGACGGCGCCTTCGAGGTGCACACCTACGCGGACGAAGCCGCCGCCCGCACCGCCATCGAAGAGCGCGAGATCTACGGCGCCGTCGTGGTCACCCAGCAGGGCCCGCAGCTGCTGACCGCCTCCGCCGCCAGCCCGGCCGTGGCGCAGTTGCTCACCGATGCCGTCGGAGAACAAGGCAGTCGGCCCATGCCGACGAAGGATGTCGTCGCGCTGCCCGAGCAGGACCCACGCGGCACCGCGCTCAACGCCAGCGTGCTGCCCATGGCGTTGGCCGGAATCGCCATGGGCGGTGCCGTCACCGCACTCGGCCTGCGCGGCACCCGCGCTGCGACCGCCGTCCTCGGTACCGCCACCGCGATCGGGCTCGTCGCCGCCGGCATCGCGCACAGCTGGCTCGGCGCGCTGGCCGGTGACTGGTGGGCCGAGGCCGGCGCCTTTGCCCTCGTTGCCCTGGCCGGCGGCGCGACGGTCGCAGGCCTGGCTGCGCTGCTCGGCACCGGCGGAATCGGCCTGGGCGCGCTACTGCTGATGCTGCTCGGCAACCCGTTCTCCGGCGTTTCCACCGCCCCACAGCTCCTGCCCGAACCGGCCGCCACTCTCGGCCAGTGGCTGCCGCCCGGCGCCGGTGGCCAGCTGCTCCGCTCGGTCTCCTACTTCGACGGCAACGCCGTCGGCGGACCTCTGGTCACCCTCGGCATCTGGGGCCTGCTGGGGCTGTCCCTGATCTGGCTCGGCGCGCTGGTCAAGCGCCGCCACGCCACCGGCTGGCCCGACTCCAACGCCGAGCTGCGGCCTGCGGCAAGCCCCGTCTGAAGCCGGCCTGGCCGTGGGCGCTGGCGGATCACCACGACCACGGCCGCCGACCAGGGCCGACGGTCCGCGGACGCTGACCGGCCGCACATCTTCGCATCCCAAGAGCCAGCCACCACCGGAAGGGGGACAGCCATGAACTGAGGTGACTCCCGTGGTGTGGACACTCTGATAATGGATCTTGTAGGTCCGAGGAAGGGTGTCCTGGGGGGACGGAAGTCTCCATATCCGGTGGAGTTCAGGAACGACGCGGTGGCTTTGTACCGCGCGAGGGGTGGGAAGCGGACGTATGCCGCTGTCGCCGCGGACGGCGGGGTGACCGGCGAGACGCTGCGCAGTTGGGTCCGGCAGGCCGACGAGGCCGCCGGCCGTGGGCAGGTCCGTGGTGAGAAGGCGGCAGAGGATCGGGACGAGGAACTGGTGAGGCTCCGGGCCGAACTCGGCCGGTTGCGCAAGGCCGAGAAGGAGTGGGAACTCGAGCGGGAGATCCTGCGCCGGGCGGCCTAGGCACTGTTTCTCGGATCATGTTCGGAGCCAGATGATGAGGGCTGCGAGGGTGACGGTGCCGAGGTAGATGTAGGCGCGTTTCTCGTAGCG
>NZ_JBSFUB010000208.1:0-3306 GCF_053591575.1 Streptomyces altiplanensis
CCCCATCCGCGTATCTCATACACCACGGATACAGCCATCCACCCACACCCCCCAGGGACTTCGCGAGAATTCACCCCGACGAGCGCAAGTCAGTAGTGGGGCTGTGCTGTGCCGAGCGGGCTCGCTGATGCCACCCCTGTGAGGGAGGGTGTTTCAGGCGGTGGTGCGGTTGCCTGGGCGTGCGGCGAGCGCGGCCTCGGCGCTGGGGTAGGCGGGCAGGAAGGCGTCCATCCCGGTGACGCTGAGCAGGCGGCCCAGCCGGTCGGGGATGGCCGCCAGGGTCAGGGAGCCGTCGGCTTCCTTGGCGCAGCGCCAGATGCCGACGAGGGCGCCCAGCCCGGAGGAGTCGCAGAAGGTGACATCCGACAGGTCGGCGACCAGGTCGGGGTGTCCGGTCGCGATGAGTTCCAGGGCGCGGGCCCGCACGGCGGGTGCGGTGGTGATGTCGAATTCGCCGGACAGCGCGATCACGGCCAGGGCGCCGTCGGTGTGCGGGACGTCGATGTGGAATGCGTCGGTCATGGGCGTGGGTTCTCCTGCCCGACGCAGACGTCGGCGGTCGGGGCGGCGGCGCTGTGGGCGGTGGTGGTGATGCCGGCGGGAGCGGCATCGGGGGTGGGGACGGACAGGGCCAGCAGGGCCACGTCGTCGCGTTCGGTGTCGGGGAGGGTGTCCAGGAGCGCGACGGTGTCGTCGATCAGGGCGCCGGCGCTGACCGGCGTGGTCCGCTGGGCCAGGAAGTCCGTCAGGCCCGTGTCGGCGAGCCTGTCACCGTCGGCGGTGCGGGCCTCGGTCAGCCCGTCGGTGTACAGCAGCAGTCCCTCGCCGGGTGCCAGGTGCAGGGTGCGTGAGGCGAAGGCGGCTTCGGCGAACGCGCCGACCAGCATGCCGCCCTGGGCGCGGGCCGCCTCGACCCGCACGCCGCCGCCTTCGGTGGGGCTGAGGTGGTAGGCGGGTGGGTGACCGCCGGTGGCCAGCGTGACCGTGAACCCTCCATCGGCCGAGGGTTCCAGCAGGCCGATGACGGCGGTGCAAAAGCGGGTACCGACCGCGGCGTCCAGGAGCAGCGCGGTGTTCAGCGCCTGCAGCGCGGCCGTGGGGTCCGCGTCGACCAGAGCCGCGGCCCGCAGCGTGTAGCGGATCAGCGAAGTGACCGAGGCGGCTTCGGCGCCCTTGCCACAGACATCGCCCAGGAAGAACGCCCACCGGCCTCCGCCGACGGGGAAGACGTCGTAGAAGTCGCCGCCCACTTCCTGCGGGGAGGCCGTCTTGTAGTGACAGGCCAGCTCCAGCCCCGGCACGGCGGGCAGAGCGGGAGGCACCAGGGTGCGCTGCAGGGTGGAGGCGAACGCGGCGATGGCCACCTTGTCCCGCTCCGCACGCTGGCGGGCCTCTTCCTCCGCCCGGCGCTTCTCCTGCTCGACCTTGCGGCGCTCCTGCTCGGCGCGCACCACGTTCAGTGCCGACAGCCGCAGCTCCAGCTGGTCACGCACCACCGCGGCCAGGTCCGCGAGGGTGGAGGCATCGGCCTCGCTGATCTTGCGGGGCCGGGTGTCGAGGATGTTGACCGTGCCCAGCCGATGCCCGTCAGTGGTGGTGATCGGAGCGGCGGCGTAGAACCGTACCCCCATCGGGCCGGCGACCAGTGGGTTGGAGCAGGCGACCGGGTCGAGCAGGGTGTCGGGGATGACGGTGGTGTCATCGGTGAGCACCGCCGAGGCGCACAGGCCCGGATCGCGGCCGATCTCGCTGACGCCTTCCAGGCCGTGCGCGGCCTTGAACCAGATCCGGTCCTCGTCCACGATCGTCACCGTCGCCACCGGCACCTCGAACAGGCGTGCGGCCAGTGCTGCGACTCTGTCGTAGGCGCCGTCCGGCGGAGTGTCGAGAATGTCGTAACGGCGCACCGCCGCCATCCGCGCTGCCTCGACCGACGCGGCCACAGGCCCGCTCGGTACTATCGCAGGCGGGCTCGCTTGCTCCGGCATGTTCCTCGTCTCGTCATCCCCCCAGGAAGGCACCGACCAGACAGCCAGCACTCCGGAAGCCTACCGAACGCCCCCAGCGTCACCGCTCAGGAGGCGCCGCCGAGCGGCCGATCCAGGAGCTTGCTGAAGAAGTCCGTGACCCACGGACGTGCGCGCTCGCGGTCGCGTAGTTCGTCGTGGCCGAACCGGAAGACTTCCTACCCTTGGAACTTCAAGGCGCGGTCGCTGGCCATGGTCGGGGCGTGCTTTGCGCTGTCGGGCTCGATTCGGCGTTCGCGTGTGCCACCGCCAGGAACACGCCTGAATGGGCGACGAAATAGGCGGCCGGCGCCAGGCGGTGGCGTCACCATCAGGACGGTTGCCCAAGGCCAACCAGATCAGGGCAGCGGCCACCTGGATCAGGTCGGCTGTGACCATGTGCCAGACAGCGTGCAGCACGCGACGCGGCTCGTCAGTCAGGTTGATCGGGATACCCCGTTCCGTCATGGGCGGGTGGCCGCTGCACCTGATCTCGGCTCGGTTGCTGCCGAAAACTCGTGAACATCTGGGTGGCTCCGACACCGGGGGCGACGGGGTGCTGCTCGATCTCGTGGGCAGAACCAGAGGCTTCTACAGCCACGGTGCCGCGTCTTGGGCAGCGGATAGCAGGGCGACAAGCAATCCTCGGTCACCACGGCAGGAAGGCGTGCACCGTCTTGCCGTGAGCCTCTGGAGCGATGATGGTCTGCTCGGCCAGTGCGTTGATGAGGTGCCAGCCCAGTCCGCCGCATCCGGTGAGGTCAATGGGCCGTGGCCGGGGCTCTGCCGGGTTGGTGTCGGTCAGGGCGACGTGCACTGTCCCGGTCATGGTGCTTCCCAGGGTGAGGGTGAAGGGGCCGGGAGCGAAAGCGAACGTGTTGGAGGCCAGTTCGGTGACGACGATCAGTACGTCGTCGTGAGCATCCGGAGTTTCGGGCGGTTGCATGCGGCTGAGGCCGTGGAGGAAGTCAGAAGCCCAGGCGCGGGCTTCGCTCACATCACGCAGAGCGCCGTCGAAGTGCCAGCTTTGTTCGACGCTCATGGCGGTCAGCAGGCCGGCGTCTGAATGATCTCGGTCAGCAGCCACATCTTGCTCCTTCGTCCCGTCGGAACCTTGGAGACTCACGGGTTGCCCGATCCTTCGGCACTCATGCCCCTGCTTCCCAGATGCATATGGCAGGCGCAGCCAACCAGGCATGCGATGTGTCAGGCCAGCATGCCGGTGCGGAGCTTGGCCAGGGTGCGGCTGAGGAGGCGGGAGACCTGCATCTGGGAGACGCCCAGCTCGGCGCCGATCTGG
>NZ_JBSFUB010000209.1:0-3147 GCF_053591575.1 Streptomyces altiplanensis
CTTCAATACCGACCCGACACACTCGACGGATTCATAGCCGGCACCGGCCTCACCCTCGACGACCCAGCCACACCCTGACAAGCCGAAGTCAGTAACCGCATCGAGCAGGGCCACTCCGCCGCGCTGATCGACTCCCTGATCCTCATCGCCGACGCGATCGGTGTACCGCTCGCCGACCTCGTCAGGTAGTGCCCCGGCCGTCCGCTTCTGGGGGAGAGGGGGAGAAGCGCACGGCCGGGGCTCACGGTCGGGTCAGGACGGTTCGTCGTCCGGCGCCGACGGTAGATCTCTGTGGCCCTCAGACCAGTGATTCGACCAACCGCACACCCCGCACGCGTACCGGCCGTCAAGGCCTGCGATCTGAGTGCCGCAGGCCCGGCACTCTGTGTGCGTGATTTCCGCCGGCCGATCCGCCACCGGGGTAGGCAGGACCTCTACCTCCGGCGGCCAGTCAGCGCGCGTGCGTCGGGTGCTCATGGGTGAACGCTACCGGGGTCGGCATGGGGGCGGTACCGCACGGCCCGCACTGCGGGCAGATCCATGCTCCGTCGGGCCCCTGCTGGGCAGCCCCACCACATCGAGGACACTGCATCTGTCATCACTCCTTCATCCGGTTGACCATCCGCACTGACGGCTGCAAAACCAGCGGCCGAGGTTGTCTTCGTAGGCCGCTGCTCCGCAGTTTTGGCAGTTCATGCGCTGTTCCTCGTGTTGCGTTCGGGCCCGTCTCGGCCGTCGACCTGTCCAGGGGTGTGGCGGCCGAGACGGGGGCTCAGCGGGGGTGAGGGCCGAGCGCGCGGTGCGCGGGTGCGGCCGGTCGCGCGGTGCTCGGCGCGTGATGCTCGGGCGCGAGGTCTTCGGGGGTGATCGGTGGCCCGTGCCAGAGCAGGGTGACGCCGTGCTCGTCGCAGTGGGCGCCGATCTCGTCCTCGTTCGGGATCTCGTGGCCACCCTTGGGGCACCGTGTCACGACTCCTCGCCGTGGCTGGTGCAGGCGCGGGGGTACCACTCGGTGGCGTGGTCGAGGATCCGGATCCGGCGTGGGCCGAGGTCCACGGCCGTAGCCGGAGTGAGGTGATGCCGCACCAGACGCAGTCCATGCCGCGCTGCTGGCGCTGAGACAACGTCTCGATGGCCGGTACGGGTGCAAGGGCGGTGCTCACGGAATCGTCCCCCGTCGTCATTGCCGGTGGTGACTGCACTGATAACGACGGTAGGGGCGGCGGAACGGAAGAGGGGCACAGTTTGTGCCCCCTCGTCAGGCAGCCAACAAGCCCAGCTTGACCGCCAGTTCAGAGGCCCGGCGGCGGCGAGCTGGGGTTCGGGATTCGCTCTCCTCCAACACGATCCTCTTCGCGTAGCCGTTGTACCGGATCGTCTCCGGGGCGGCCTCGTGCGCCTGCGCCAGGGTCGCGAGCGCTACGTCCGGCTGCCCGTCGAGTTGGTAGCCGCGGGCCTGCTCGATCCGGTGCCGGGCCCGGCGGGGCCGGGACGCGATCGTAGCCGCGTCTGAGGCGGCGGCCTGCCGCACCGATTCCCCGCCCGCGTGGAGCTCCACCGCGATCGTCACTGCGTGCGCGCCCATGATGGCGCGAGAGAACGAGGTGACCGGGTGGTAATAGGTGTCGGGCAGTTGGCCGGCCATCTCGCGGGCCATGTCCCAGTACTGCCACGCCGTGCCCGATTCACCGCGCCGAGCGGCGGTGTACCCAGCCTCGAACCGCAGAGCCCCGGCAATAGCGGCCACGTCGTCCGACGCGTCCGGGAGGAGCGGCTCCAGGAACTCCAGCGTCTCGCGCGTGACCTCGTCTGCTGCGTCGAAATGGGCGGGGCCGCTGTCCCGATGCGCCTGCGCGGTGAGCCACGCAGCGACGCCGATGGTGTGCGGGTCCTCGCTCTCTTGCGCGGCCATCATGCCGCGGTCGGCGATCCGCCAGAGGAGCGCCGGGTCCGGCTGATAGGCCGCGAAGAACTGGGCGAGGGAGTACACCTCGCTGAGTACGGCGTTGGAGGTGCGTCGGTCGGCCGCGCTGTCCGCCTGACACACAGCGAGTTGGGCGTCACGGATGAGATCAGGCAGCAGTGCGCCGATGACGTCCCGGTGGTTCGGGGCGGAGTGCCGTGCCGTCCACGCGCGGGCGAGGCGGGCTTGGAGGTGCCCGGCTGACGGCGCCTCGCCCATGGGTAGGGGGAACCGGTTGATCGCGGCCTGGACAGCGGGCAAGCGCGGGTGGCCAGGGCCGGTGAAGAGCGAGACGTGCACGGACTGGTCCCCAGTGAGGTCGGATAGGTCCCGGACGCGCAGCACCTCGGCGAGGCGGAGGATCACCTCCAGCTTCGGAGTTTTCAGGCGGCCGGTCTCGATGCCCTTGACCCACGAACCGCTACGTCCCATGAGGCCGCCGAGCTGCTCGCGCGTCATGCCCTTGCGGGTGCGGAGGATCTGCACTCTTTGCCCGACGACCAACGGATCGGCGTACGGGTCCGGGGTAGCATCAGATGGCACGGCCTTGCCCCTCTCTGAACAGCTCGACACTGTCAGGGTATGGGGCAAGGCCATTCTCGTGTGAGCCCCTCGGGAATGACGAAAGACGCCCCCCGCCCTCCCCGCAGGGAGAACAGGGGGGCGCGGTGGTCAGGCTGTCGTGCTGTCCGTGATCAGTCCGAGGGTGGCCAGTGCGGTGATCAGCGAGCCGAGCGCGACGTTCCCGCCCCGACTCCCGGTAACGGCAGGCCGAGTGACCGCCGCTGCTCCACCGAACCCCATCTTGGTGCCGATGTGCTTGAGGTCGCCGCCGACCGTGAGACCGCCGTCGGTGCGCAAGCTGTTGACGCCGTCGCGGTAGAGAAACGTGTCGCGCGCCGCGTTACCGGGGCCGACCGCCAGACGGCCGTCCGCAGTGATCCGCCACCGGTCAAACGGATCGCCGGTGACACCGCCACCCGCTGCGGTCGCGGTGCCGCTGGCCACGTTCACCGTGACGGCGCCGGTCAGGGTCCCGCCAGCGAGCGGCAGGAGCGCGGCCAACGCGGCGGTGGGCCCGGTGACCTGAGAGGACGTCTGGTTCGTGTAGTTCGTGGGTGATTATGGTTTATGCGTCTCGCCAGGTTGGGGTGGTTTCGCCGGTTGCGCGTTTGGCCAGGGTG
>NZ_JBSFUB010000210.1:0-2997 GCF_053591575.1 Streptomyces altiplanensis
TGTAGAGCCTGCCGGAGTCCCCCGCTTCGAGCGCCGCCGGGCGCTCGTTGCTCGCCGCGACGACGAGAAGCGGGTCGAGCTCCCCTGTCTCGTTGGCACGCCGTGGACACGGCAGGCCTCCGTCCTCCTGCCGCGCGCTTCCCCGCCGGATGAAGTACCTGTTCCTGATCCGCGCACGACATGCCGGCAGGTAGCGTGCCGGCCTCTGCCCGGCTCAGGATTCGAACGAGGTAGGAACCCGGTGGTGGGCCAGGGGCAGGGCCGGCGGAGTTCAGCTGGTCGCCCCTGGAGGGGCACGGCGCTCGACCGCTTCACGACGCTGACCGGCCTTTCGGTGTTCTGCTCTCCGCTCAAGGGCCCCCTACTCGCTCGTATGGGCGTCCCCCAGTCGCAGGGCGGCGCGGACTGCGGTGGGTTGGAGAGGCACACGTTCCCTGAACCTTGGAGGTCTTCATGCGTTGCGCCCGTATTCTCACCACTGCCGTGCTGCTCTCGGGACTGGCCGTGGGTGGCGCCGGTCAGGCCCTGGCCGACGACGATCCCTACGGCCTGAACAGCACCAGCATCGGCATCCTGGACCAGAGCCCTACTGGCCTCCCCATCCCGGCGTACGCCTGCGACGCCGTCGTCGACCTCGAAGCGCTGGCCAACACGGGTTCCGGCAGCATCTGCCCCAAGCGCTGAGCCTGTTTGTGAGCGTTCATGACATAACAGCTCGCAGCGATCCGAAGTCTTCCCAGCTCAGAACTCGACTACGCCAACGAGATCGAGGAGCGTTACCTCGATCCCGACAATGAGGCGGAAGCGAGGAAGGCGCTGACAGCCGCGTACCGGCTGATGCGTGAGGACGCCGACGGCCTCACCGCGGAATTCGCTCGACGCCGTGACACGGACCGCGCCGCGGAAGCGGGGGCCCTCGCCGCTCTCCCACAGGTCACCATCACCGGTATCCACCCAGGCGACGCCACCGAATCCGGGTTCGCCCGCCGGACCGGTATCGACCGCATGCCCATCCGGAAACGGCTCGGGAAGCAACCGCCCCTTCCGTACGCCGGCGGGGCCCTACCTGTATCGACAGGCACGGTCCCGCCGGCGTACTCGTGCCAACACCCCCGACCTGAGCTTGTCATTTATAGTCCGACGTCGAACGCGGATCGAACTTGGTCAGCGCTTTCGCAGTTCAGCGGACAGGAGGGCGGCCTCCGTCTGATCCTGTGCTCCGTCACAGAGTGGATCAGCGCGAAGGCCGTGACCGTGAGCTTGGTGCACCAGGGCGTCCTGCGGGATGCGTTCGCGGAAGTGTCACACTTCCGCTCGGAGCTGTACGCGTGTCTGACCGCACGTGGCGACGCGTTGTTCGAGCTGTGCGACGCGTTGCTGTGCACGGACGGGCCGGTGCGGACGCTGGTCGATCTCGCGCTCGCGCCCGAACACCGCCGTGGGCACGGAGCTCTGTACGGCGGACTCAACCAGGGCCGGATCGACGTCGCCCGGCTGCGGCGGGCCCTAATTGGGGTGCCGCTGCCCAGGGCGGCGGACGGCCGGCTCGTGCTGGCGGTGGATGTCTCGCCGTGGCTCCGGCCGGACGCCAACACCAGTGCCGACCGGGCCTTTTGCCACACGTTCGGCCGGGGTGAGGGCAAGCATCAGATGGTGCCCGGCTGGCCTTACTCGGTGGTGGCCGCGCTGGAGACCGGCCGCACGTCCTGGACGGCGGTGCTGGACGCGGTCCGCCTGGAGCCTGGCGCCGACGTCGCCGCGGTGACCACCGCGCAAATCCGTGAGGTCATCGAGCGGTTGGTCGCCGCCGGCCAGTGGAAGCAGGGCGACCCCAACGTCCTGGTCGTGCTGGACGCCGGATACGACGCGCCCCGCATCGCTCACCTGCTGGGCGACCTGCCCGTCGAGATCCTGGGCCGACTGCGGTCGGACCGGGTGATGCGCCGGCCGACGCCCTGAGGTTCCCCCGAGATGCGGGATGAGGTGACAGCAGGTCAGATGGGACTCATGAGAGGAGCCCAGACGATGCCTGCCCCGAGGAAGTACCCGCTGGAGTTGCGTGAGCGTGCGGTGCGGATGTACCGCGCTTCCGAGCCGAAGCCCGTGATCCGCCGAATGGCCGAGGAACTCGGTGTCCATCACGAGGCCCTGCGCGGCTGGATCCGCCAGGCCGAGGCCGACGCCGGCGAACGCAACGATCTGCTGACCAGCGACGAACGCGCCGAGCTGGCCGCGCTGCGCAAGGAGAACACCCAGCTCAAGCGGTCGAACGAGATCCTGCGGACGGCCTCGGCTTTTTTCGCGGCACAGCTCGACCCGACCCGGTCCAGGTGACGGCGCTCTTCGACGAGCACCCTCACCTGGAGGTCGAGCCCACCCTCCGGGAACTGCACATCCCTTCCTCCACCTACTACCGCTGGTGCCAGGCGAAGAAGGAGCCGTGCGAACGGCGCCGCCAGGACACCGAGCTGACCGGACAGATCCAGCAGATCCACACCGACTCCGGCGGCATCTACGGCTCACCCCGCGTGCATGCCGTCCTGAAGCGCGAAGGCGTCCACGTCGGCCGCAAGCGAGTCGAACGGCTCATGCGCGAAGCCGGCCTCGCCGGAATCAGCCCTCGCCGGACGGGCAAGGGTTTCACCCGCCGCGACCGGAACGCCGAACTCGCCCCCGACCTCGTGCAACGCGACTTCACCGCTGACAGACCAAACCGGCTGTGGGTCACCGACCTCACCATGATCCCGACCCTCGAGGGACCCTTGTGCCTGTCGGCGATCAGAGACGCGTTCTCCCGCCGGGTGGTGGCCTGGGAGACCTCCGCCCACGCGGACGCCGACCTCGTACTGACCACCCTCGAGTACGCCCTGGCGTCCCGCGAGGTCGAACCCGGGCAGTTGATCCATCACGCGGACCACGGCTGTCAGGGCGGATTCAATCGGTCGTCGCAACACCTCATGATCAGCGAGGTGTGTGATGGTTCGTCGTCAGCAGGCA
>NZ_JBSFUB010000211.1:0-2915 GCF_053591575.1 Streptomyces altiplanensis
CGCGTCCGTACGTCGCCAGCAGCGCCTGCGCCTCGATCGGGTCACCGAGCGTGGTGCCGGTGCCGTGCGCCTCGACGACGTCGACGTCCTCGGCCAGCAGCCCGCCACTGGCCAGCGCCTGGCGGATCACCCGCTGCTGCGACGGGCCGTTGGGCGCCGTCAGACCGTTGGAGGCGCCATCCTGGTTGACCGCGCTGCCGCGCACCACGGCCAGCACCTGGTGGCCGTTGCGCCGTGCGTCGGAGAGGCGTTCCAGCACCAGCATGCCGACGCCCTCAGACCAGCCGACACCGTCGGCCGACTCGGAGAACGCCTTGCACCGGCCATCAGGCGACAGACCCCGCTGACGGGAGAACTCCACGAACGTGCCGGGGGTCGACATGACCGTCACGCCGCCGGCCAGCGCCAGCGAGCACTCCCCGCTGCGCAGGGCCTGCGCGGCCAGGTGCATGGCCACCAGCGACGACGAGCACGCCGTGTCCACCGTCACCGCCGGGCCCTCCAGGCCCAGGGCGTACGACACCCGACCCGAGGCGACACTTCCGGCACTGCCCTGGCCCTGGTGTCCCTCGAACTGCTTGCCGTTCAGAGTGGTGCCGTAGTCGTTGTACATCACACCGGCGTACACACCGGTCTGGCTCTCGCGCAGCGACACCGGGTCGATGCCCGCCCGCTCGATCGCCTCCCACGACGCCTCTAGCAGCAGCCGCTGCTGCGAGTCCGTCGCCATCGCCTCACGCGGCGACATCCCGAAGAACGCCGGGTCGAAGTCGCCCGCGTTCTGGAGGAAACCGCCCGACCGGGTGTACGACGTGCCCGCATGGGCCGGGTCGGGGTTGAAGAGCCCGTCGACGTCCCAGCCGCGGTTGGCCGGGAAGCCGGTCACGGCGTCCGTCCCCTCCGTGACCAGTCGCCACAGATCCTCCGGCGAGGCGACCTCACCGGGATACCGGCAGCTCATGCCCACGACCACGATCGGGTCGTCGGCCACGGGCGGAAGCATCCGAGCCGGGATCGCTGTCTGGACGTCGGTACCGAACAGCTCGTCCCTCAGGTGGTCAGCCAGCGCTGTCGCGGTCGGGTAGTCGAAGATCAGCGTGGCGGTCAGCCGCAGGCCCGTCACCGCACTCAGCTGGTTCCGCAGTTCCACCGCTGTCAGCGAGTCGAAGCCGAGCTCCCTGAACTGAGCCGTGGGGTTCACGGCTGCCACACCGGCATGACCGAGCACCAGGGCGACCTGCTTGCGTACGAGATCCAGCAGCGCTTCGCGGCGGGCAGCCGCGGTCAGTCCGGTCAGCTGGGCCAGCAGCCCACTGGCGGTGACCGATCCCGCGACCGCATTCCGTCGGGAGTGAGAGCGGGTGCGGATCAATGCCCGCAAGAGCGGGGGCACTTCGCCGCGCGAACGCAGGGTGGCGAGGTCCAGCCGCGCCGGCACCACCACAGTCTCGCCCGTGGCGAGTGCCGTGTCGAACAGGGCGAGGCCCTGCTCGACGGAGAGCGGCGGCATCCCCGAACGGGCCAGCCGCTGCATGTCCGCCTCGGACACACTCCCCGTCATCCCGCCCGCCTGGTCCCACGGACCCCACGCCAACGACACACCAGCCAGCCCCTCGGCCCGCCGCCGCGCCATCAACGCATCCAGGAACGTATTCGCCGCCGCGTAATTCCCCTGCCCCGCACCACCGAACACACCAGCCACCGACGAGAACACCACAAAAGCCGACAGATCCAGATCACACGTCAACTCATGCAGATGCCACACCGCGTCCACCTTCGGACGCAACACCCCATCCAACCGCTCCGGCGTCAACGAACCCACCACTCCGTCATCCAGCACACCAGCCGCATGCACCACAGCAGACAACGGATGCTCGACGGGTACGCCGGCCAGCAGCTCGGACACGGCGGTCCGGTCTGCGAGGTCGCACGCCAGGGCGGTGACCGCCGCTCCCTGCGCGGTCAGCTCCTCGACCAACTCGGCGGCACCAGGAGCCTCGGCACCCCGCCTGCTGGCCAACAGCAGGTGACGTACGCCGCGTTCCGTGACCAGATGCCTGGCCAGTACAGCGCCCAGACCACCCGTACCACCGGTGATCAGGACCGTGCCGTCCCGCTCCCAGCCCTCCACTGTCCCTTCCGCCCGTTCCGCCCCTTCTGCCTTGGCAGACTCTCCGGACTCTCCAGTCGCTCCGGCCTCCTCGCCGACCGGGGCGACAGGCTCCGGGAGCGGCACTCGGCCCAGCCTGGCGACCCTGACCTCGGCTTCCCTGAGGACCAGCTGCGGTTCGTCGGAGCCGAGAGCCCCGAGCACCGACGCCGAGGCGCCGGCGTCATCCGCCGGGTCAAGGTCCAGCAGTCCGAAGCAGCCCGGATTCTCCGAGTGCGCGGACCGCACCAGACCCCATACGGAGGCCGCCGCCAGGTCGGCGACCGTGCCACCGTCCACGGCCACGGCGCCCCGGGTGACGAACACCAGCCGCGAGCCGGCGAACCGCTCCTCGGCCAGCCAGCCCTGCACCAGGGCCAGCACCTCGGCCGTCAGCGCGTGCACCGACTCCACGACGTCGACCTCGCCCTTGTCCGCACTGGCGATGCTTACCAGAACAGTGCCCGGGATGAGGGATTCGCCCGCTGCCAGCGACGCCTGGTCGGCGTATGTCTGCACATCCGTACCGGACTCGGCCAGGATATCGGCGAGTCCGAACTCATCCGGACCGAGGACGACGACCGAGCCCGGAGCGTCCGCATCGGACGCTGCCGTCACGGGCATCCACCGCAGGCCGAACAGCGAGTCCGCGCTCTCATCGGCAGAGCCGTTCAGCTCTTCGTTCGACACCGCGCGTACGAGCAGGGAGTCGACCGAGGCAACCGGCGCCCCGGACAGGTCGGCCACAGAGATCGACACCGCATCC
>NZ_JBSFUB010000212.1:0-2832 GCF_053591575.1 Streptomyces altiplanensis
CGCTACGAGAAACGCGCCTACATCTACCTCGGCACCGTCACCCTCGCAGCCCTCATCATCTGGCTCCGAACATGATCCGAGAAACAGTGCCTAGGTGATCATCTGCCGGACGGGCAGCGTATGGCCCTGGAGGACTGCCTTGCCCCGGTCGGCGGCTGATTCGCTCAGGCGGCACTTGCTTCCGGCGTTGGCTCGGCCATGGGAAATGCTTGGGCCTCGTTGCAGGTCTCTCCGTACTGAAGGCAGTGGCAGAGCCGGCCAACCCTACGGTTGAAGAAGTTGCACTGTGCACCCTCGCGACCATCACCACAGGGCCAGGGGCATGCCCACCGTCCACGGTGCGGCATTGCCCGCCCGGCTACTCGAACTTCCCGAGATCCTCTGCTCCCTCGGAGTGCCCTTCATAAGGGGGGCAGCTCGACTCCGTCGTACGCAGCCTCATGGCCACCTACAGGCCGGATTCATACCGGCAGATGCGTGCGACGTTCCGTGCTACCGCGCATCGCGTGGCGGAGGGACGCCTGCGTGCCGCCTGGGCTCGTGTCACCGCGTAGCACCGGGGGCCTGGGGCTGGCAGATCTTGCAGAGTTTGTACTGGGCGCCGCCGCGAGGTCCAGTGTGGTCGCTGATCCACCGCAACGGTTCTTCAACGGTCAGCATCACCATGTGGGTGGCCCAGCCCGAGTTCAGCAGGCCCTTGTGTTCGAACTCGCGCAGATTGTGCGCCATGCTGTCTGCGCCGTTCCACCAGTCGTTGGGGCCGGGGCTCTCGCCGATCGACTCCCGTGTCTGACGGCAGGCACTGCTGTGCAGAGTGTGCTTGCCAGCTGCGTACGAGTAGGAGCCCGGGTCCTGAAGCCGCTGTCTCTGCACGAGGGTCTTCGCCGCCATCGCGTCGAATTCCTCCCTCGCCGCGTCGCACACCTCGCAGCCGACCGCTGGACAATCAGCTCCCCAGGCGTCGTCGTACGGCGACAACGTCCTGGATGGCCCTGAAGTGCACGAAGAGGTCGGGTTCGCTCTCAGGGGTGACGAAGCCGAAGCCCTTCTCCTCATTGAACCACTTCACAGTGCCGCTCTGTCGTCCAGCCATCGTCCACTCCGCGCCATTTGGAGATGCTCGTAGTGAAGTATCCGTCTGGATCGTCACTGCCTGTTTTCGATCCCCGGTTTTGAGTAGCTTTGGGCCCTAGGCTGGCTGGGTGTCCAAGGACGCCGAGGAGGCCGGGGAACGAGTGTGTGAAGGCTGCGGTGAACGGTTGCGGCCAGACGCACGACCTACTGCCGTGCACTGCTCGGCAGCGTGTCGTTCCAGGCAGTGGCGCCGGGACCGCCGGTTGCGCAAGCGGGTGGCCGCGGAGTTGAGTGGTGCCGGCAGGGCCGAGTGCCCCGAGTGCGGAGCGACTTGGGTGGCCGGGGTGGACCGCCATTCGAACGCGGTCTACTGCTCGCGGCGGTGCGTGACGAGGGCCTGGTGGGCCCGGAAGGAAACGTTCGGCGAACAGTCACAGTGACCGCATCGCGAACGCATCCGGAACCCAGCTCCGGTCGCAACGTGGTCAATTACGGTAGCCCGTTGTGATCGTCGCATTTCCGGTCCGACTCTCGGGTCGAGAAACGAGCCGGGTCTCGCCACGGCCGGATGGCCGTGCACCGGTCCGCGGTGGGTGGTGAATGCCATGCCCGAAGAGATCGAGTCCGCCGACAAGGTCGGCAGCGTCAGCGAAAACCGCTATGCGGAGATCGTGGCTGAGCTGCGGAAACTGGTCGAGACGGCCAGCCGTATCCGGTTCACGATCGGCGACTACGCACTCGAAGTCGAGCCGATGCGCGAGGCCGGCGACCAGGAACGAGGCGACGAGCTGTTCACGGTCAAGGACTCCCTGTTCCGCCTCGCCGAGGACATCGGGGTGTCGTATTCGCAGGTGAGGTCCGCGAGGTGGGCCGCGTCGAAGTGACCGAAGGACCGCCGGGTGTCGGGGGTGTCCTTCACCGTCCACAAGATCATGGCGTCCATCGTCGACGACGAGGAACGGTGGGCCACGATCCTCACCCCACCCGAGGACAAGAGCCGGTGGACACCGGACGAGGCAGCGAAACCGCCCAGGACCCGATCCACTCGTCGAACTGGGCAAACCTGGCGTGTCCTCCGGCCACCCAACCAGTTACCCAAGAAGACGATCTTCTTCAACTCCCCCGGAGGAACAATGATGTACGGGCATTGGGCGGTCCGGGCACGCCGGGCCGCAGTCCGGTTCGTGCTCTGCGCGGTAACAGCGATCGTGGCCACGCTGGGCGGGGTCACCCCCGCCGCCGCGTCCGAGGACTTCCACGTCACGTACGACAGCGAGATAGGTACCACCAGCCGCAACTCGTACTGGGTGGACATCAAGGGCACCGTCACCCGCAACGGGGACCAGTACGAACTGACAGCCGTCGTGAAATCCCGGTGCTACCGGAACTCGGGCGCCTCTCAGGAATGGGGTATGGCTTTCGGGTCGAGCGCTGAGAGCTGGCGGTACGTGACACGCCCCTGCAACGACACCCATCCGTATTCACAGGAAACGATCACGGAGACGGGCCCCCTGCGCCCGGACGGCCGCGTGTACATCCAGGCAGGTGCCTACGGCGGAGACCCCTTCGGTACTTGGGGGTGGGGAACCCAGCGAAGCGTCTGGGTGTGACAGCAACAGCGTCCCCATGAAACCGACACCGACGTAGGCTGAATGACGACGGCCGCTGTCTCGTACGTGGAACATTCCACCCGTACGAGACAGCGGCTGGAGGCCGTCACCAACGCCAACAGCGCGGGCTGGACGAGCAACGGTCGAC
>NZ_JBSFUB010000213.1:0-2742 GCF_053591575.1 Streptomyces altiplanensis
TCGGGCTGCTCCTCGACGCACGCGGCCAGTGCCAGGGCGTCCTCGACGGCGAGCTTGGTGCCCGAGCCGATGGAGAAGTGGGCGGTGTGGGCGGCCTTGTCCTCACGGGGCTCAGGCAGGTGAGCCGCTGGGCCTGAGCTGCTGGATACGGCTGCCGAGTTCGCGCTGGTAGAAGTCGATGAAGCCGTCGGGATCGGGCCCGGCGTTCTGCATGACCAGCCTGTCGAAGCCCGCGTCGACGAACTGCTGCGCCACCTCGACGTACCGGGCGGGGTCCGTGCCGCACGCGAACTTCCCGAGGATGTCGTCCTCGCGCACGGTCGTGGTCGCCGCGTCGAAATTGACCGGGTTGGGCAGTTCGCTCATGACCTTCCACCCGGTCACGGCCCAGCGCGACGTCTCCAGGGCGGCCTTCGCCGCGGTGCGCTCGTCGGGCGCCCAGGCCATCGGGACCTCCGCGTAGCGCGGGCCGCTGCCGCCCGCGTCCCGGTACTGCTGGACGATCTGCGGTTTGTCCTCGGTGGCGAACAGGCCGTCGCCCAGCTCCGCGGCGATCCGTGTCGACTCCCGCCCGCTCGCGGCGACCGCGATCAGCGGCAGTTCCTCCGGCAGGTCGAACACCCGGGCGTCCTCGAGCCGCAGGTGCTTCCCGTCGTACGACTGGTAACCGCCGCGCCACAGCAGGCGGATGATCTCCAGGGCTTCCCTGAGCATCTCGTGCCGCGTGCTGACGGCGTCCGGGAAACCCCGGCCGACGACGTGTTCGTTCAGCCGCTCGCCCGAGCCGACGCCGAGGACGAAGCGGCCGTCCGACACCAGGGCGAGGGTCGCGGCGGCCTGGGCGATGATCGCCGGGTGGTAGCGCACGGTCGGACACGTCACGCCGGTCGCCAGCCCGATCCGCGACGTCTTCGCCGCGATGCTCCCCAGCACGGTCCAGGCGAACGGCGAGTGGCCCTGGTTGTCGAGCCAGGGGTGGTAGTGGTCGCTGATCTCGACGAAGTCGAAGCCGGCCTGCTCCGCCAGGACCGCCTGCCGCACCAGCTCCGCCGGGCCGAACGCCTCGGCGGCGAGCTTGTAGCCAATTTTCATGTACTCCCTCATTTCCGCACGTACCAACCGTTTGTCCGCGCAGAGGTACCCCCTCGGTCGGAGGCGTAACGGTTCCAGCGGTTTGAGGGGCCCCACCGGGTGTTACGCGTAGCAGGGCGACGAAGGCGGCCGCGCGGGGCGACCGGCACCGCGGGCCTTTCAACGGAGGTGGACGATGACCACAGTGGTCAAGGACATGCTGGGTGCCTACCCGGCCGACCTGGGCGGCGTGGACCGCGACAGACTGACGCGCTGCATCGAGGAGTGCATCGCCTGCGCGCAGGCGTGTACCGCGTGCGCCGACGCCTGCCTGTCGGAGGAGAAGGTCGCCGAGCTGGCCAAGTGCGTCCGCACCGACCTGGACTGCGCCGACATCTGCCAGACCACCGGCCGTGTGCTCTCCCGCCACACCGGTTACGACGCCGACATCACCCGCGCCCAGCTCCAGGCATGCGCGGCGGTGTGCAGGGCGTGCGCCGACGAGTGCGAAAGCCACGCCGGCATGCACGACCACTGCCGCGTCTGCGCCGAGGCCTGTCGCCGCTGCGAGCAGGCCTGCAACGACCTGATCGCCTCCCTGGGCTGACGAGCGGCGTGATCGGCGGCCGCGTGACCGGCGTCAGGAACCGGGCAATCGGATGATGCCGGTGCGGCGACGCCGTGGCGCTTTGGCGGCCGCCCGGGGCGGGCGTAGGAAGTGTGAGGGAGCCGGCCCGGGGTGGCGAAGCCCCGGGCGGCTCCCTCCGCGACGAAGACAGGAAGACGAGACGTGACAACTGCCAGAGAGATCATGACCGCCGGTACCGAGTGCATCGGCGCGGACGAGACGGTGCTGACCGCGGCCCGGAAGATGACCGAGCTGGGCGTGGGCGCCCTGCCGATCTGCGGGACCGACAACAAGCTCAAGGGCATGCTGACCGACCGCGACATCGTGGTGAAGGTCCTGGGAGCCGGCAAGGACCCCGCCAAGACCAACGCGGGGGAGCTCGCGCAGGGGGAGGCGGTGACGATCGGCGCCGACGACGACGCCGGTGAGATCCTGCGCACGATGACCTCGCACAAGGTCCGGCGGCTGCCCGTGATCGACGGCCACGACCTCGTCGGCATCGTCGCCCAGGCCGATGTCGCCCGTGCTCTGCCCGACCCGCAGGTCGGCGACCTCCTCGAAGCCCTCTCCACGGACTGACCCGGCGGCTGCCCGGAGGATCCCCCTGCTCAAGACCCGAGGGCGGACTCGGCGGGGCCGGCCTCGCTGCGGTTCGGGCAAGCGGTCCGGGCATGCGAACCGGCGTCGTCGACGCCTTCACCGATCGTCCGTTCGCCGGGGACCCGGCGGGTGCGTGTCTCCTGCCCGCCGGGAACTGACCGGTACCGCGCGCTTCAGCGGCCGCGCGAGCGGTGTCCTCCTCGCGCACACCGGCGAGGGGGGCGGCATTGAGCGGTGGCCGCCCCGGGAGTACGACTTCGTCTCCCGCCCCTTCCCACCGGCGCTTCTTCCCACAGCCCCGCAGACCTCTGTGTGGCGGCCTGGCCCGTACAGCCGTGCGCGGGAACCCCGTTCATCCCACTCGTCCCACCGGGAGCGCCGCCATGGTGCTGGACGGCACCCCGCACGCCCGGGCCGGACGCGTCCTCCGTCGGCGTCCGGCC
>NZ_JBSFUB010000214.1:0-2731 GCF_053591575.1 Streptomyces altiplanensis
TGAGACGTCGAACACCTCTCTCAACGGCACAGGGGCCTCGCGCGTTGCGGGAGGCCACCCCATCACCCGACCGGTGGCCACTCTGAAAACGCTCATTGACCGAGCTCGTCATCGAAGGCTGCAAAGGCGCTTTCGGGGTCGAGGGGGTGGCCGGAGCGGACAAGATCGCGCACCGTGTAGCAGGCTCGTTGCCAGTCGGAGGGCCAGGACGGTGCCCACCACGGATCCATTGCGTCCAGCTGCTGCGTGAGGGCGGGATCGAGAATGCCGCGTCGGGCGCGTACGCGGAGGTTGGTCAGCCATTGGCCGATGGGGAAGTCGGCGTACGTATCAGCAGCGCTCGCACAAAGGTGCCCGTGCTGCTTCCAGTAGGCGCGTGCGTTGGTCAGGCCCCGGTCACGGGCCTCGGCGAGGTTGCGACGCCGCGGCAGTGCGTGGAGGGCGGCTTCGGCACTGATGCCGATCTGTGCCAACAGTCTGCGCTGCTGGGGGTGGAGGCTGCTGTAGACCTGGCACTGCCGGTACAGCCAGGTGCCGAGATTCTCGCTGGTGCCCAGGAAGCCCTGCTCGGGTCTGATGTCGGTGCCTGAGTCCAGCAGCCGTCGTGCGCGCAGATAGATGCGCTGCCACAGCGTGCTCCACGCAGGATTCCACCACGGGTCAAGAGCGGCCAGGGCCTGGCTGCGCTCGGGGGAGAGCTGAGGGCCTGCGGCGCGCTGGTTGGCCAGCCACAGGCCGAGTTGGAACCCGTCCTTTTCGTGCCGGTAAGGAATGCAGAGGTGGCCGTGTTCGGTGGCGTAGGTGCGGGCGTGGCGCAGGCCGCGCGCGAACCCCTTGGCGGTCTCGGCCACGCCTGGGGCCGACGACCCCTCCGACTCCGTTTTTCCGGGCGCTTCGTCGACGGGCCGGGTTTCGGCCAGGAGCCGGGTGATCGGTGCGGGCCGGTGGGGCGGGGAGACGTGCCACATGCTGCGTGTCTTTGGCTTGTGCCCGGCCTGAGTGCGTACGCAGGCGCGTACCCAGGCGTTCAGCGGGCCTGTCGTGATGGCGCTGAGGCGACCGGCGATCCATGGCCGCTCAAGGCGCCGAGCCAGTTCATCCACGAGGCTGGGGACATCGGCGAGCGCGTGCGGCTGATGCCGCCCCGCGTCATCGAGTAGCCGCTGCTGCAGGCTCGGGTCGGCGAGGGCCGCGGCCAGCGTGACAGCTTCGGGATAGGTCACCGCATCCCGCGCCGCGGCACGCCAAGCGAGGTCGTTGCCGGGTGCCATCAGCCGCAGCCGATCGGGCCATAGGATCTCTCCCAGCCAGGGCTCGTCCCACCACGAAGCCATGATTGCCTGCGCCACGGTGAACGCTTCGCCGGCGTGCGCAGAGCGCCGCAGCAGCCGTACATGACGGCGCTGGGCCGCCCCGTTCTGCGGTACATACCGTAGGTTCAACTGCCCGGGGCCCGCCGTTGCCCCGTCGACGACGGGTGTTTCCAGCATCCAGCACTGGTGCTTGACGCATACCCGGCCGTGCGGCAGCAGGTAGCGGCGTGCTTCTTCCCGCCCTCGTGTGCTGGTCGCGGTGCAGGCCCGGCATCCGGGGCCGGTCGGCGGGATAGTGGCTGCGGTGCGGACCCAGGCGGCTGGCCCATTCCCGAGCCTGCTCGAAGGGCCGTCTCTGCCCCAGGCCGGCAGGGCACGGTGCAGGTGTTCTTCGGGCATGCGGCAGAAAGCGGCGACCACCGCCCGGGCCTCGGCGTTGAAGACCACTTCCCCGTCGGGCCGCACCGTGAACAGGTTGGGCCGCCGTCGGTCGTGTCCCTTGGTGTGGTGTAGCTGATCATTCGGCAGTGCCGGGCAGGCAGGTGGTGTTGTCCGGATAGAGGCTGTCCATGCTCTCGATGGAGAGATAGCGGCGGGGGAAGGCGATCCACTCGTCGTGGAGTTCGACGAGGACGGCGGTGGCGAGCCGGTTGACGGCGCTGGTGTTGGGGAAGACCTGGACGACGTCGGAACGGCGCTTGATCTCCCGGTTCAGCCGCTCGAGCGGGTTGGTCGACTGGATCTTCTTCCAGTGCTGGTGGGGGAAGTCCGCGAACGCGGTCAGGTCCTCCTTCGCGTCGAGAAGCATCTCTTTGACCTTGGGGAACTGCTCGCCGAGCATGTCCGCGACGGTGTCGAGGTGGGCCCGGACCGCTTCGGCGGTGGGCTGGGCGAAGAGCGTGCGGATCGTCGCGGCGACCATCTCTGCGGCTCCCTTCGGGATCACCGAGAAGACGTTGGGGACGAAGTGGACACGACAGCGCTGCCAGGTGGCGCCGAGCATGACCTTGCGGATGGCTTTGACCAGGCCGCTGTGGCTGTCGGAGATGACGAGACGGACGCCGGTCAGGCCGCGTTCCCGTAACGAGCGCAGGAACTCGGTCCAGAACGCTTCGGTTTCGCTGTCGCCGACCATGACGCCGAGGACTTCGCGGCCGCCGTCCTCGGTGACGCCGGTGGCGATGACGACGGCCTGGGAGACGATCTGGTGGTTCACGCGTGCCTTGACGTAAGTGGCGTCGAGGTAGACGTAGGGGAAGCGGGTGTGATCCAGTGGCCGGGTGCGGAAGGCGTCGAGCTGTTCGTCGAGGTTTGCGCAGATCCGGGAGACCTTGTCGGCGGAGGGGTAGGCGAAGGAGACCCCGTCGAACTCCACGGAAACCGGCCCGTCCGGAACCCGGCGGGCGTCCGGCTTCTCG
>NZ_JBSFUB010000215.1:0-2534 GCF_053591575.1 Streptomyces altiplanensis
CGGTTGGCGGGGGTGTTGCGTCCGAAGGTGGACGCTGCGTGGAACCTGCACGAGCTGACCCGGGACCTCGACCTCGCCGCCTTCGTCCTCTACTCCTCGGTCTCCGGAGTCATCGGTGGCGCGGGCCAGGCCAACTACGCGGCGGGCAACGCCTTCCTGGACGCGCTCGCCGCGCACCGGCAGGCCGAGGGCCTGCCGGGAGTCTCACTCGCCTGGGGCGCCTGGAACCAGGGCGCCGGCATGACGAGCGGTCTCGGCGAAGCCGATCTGCGCCGGGCCGCCGAGGCGGGCATGCCCCTGCTCTCGGTCGACCAGGGCATCGCACTGTTCGACGCCGCGCTGGCCACCGGCCAGGCCGCGGTGGCACCCGTACGGCTGGACCTGCCCGCGCTGCGCGCCCAGGGCGCCGTCACGCCGCTGCTGCGCGGCCTGGTCCGGCCGGGCGTACGACGTACGGCGGTCTCGGGCCCCGGAACGCGTACGGACGCGGGCCTCGCCGAGCGACTCAGCAAGCTTGAGCGTGCCGAACGGTACGCGACGCTGCTCACCCTGGTACGGGACCAGGCGGCCCTCGTGCTCGGCCACACGAGCGGCGACGGAGTCGACCCGACACGGGCCTTCCGCGACCTGGGCTTCGACTCGCTGACAGCGGTGGAACTGCGCAACCGGCTGAACACGACGACCGGACTGCGGCTGCCCGCGACGATGGTCTTCGACTATCCGACCGTCGAGGCTCTGGCGGACCACCTGCTCGACGAACTCGTCGGTCCGGAGGCCGCAGACACCGAAGCGACGACGGCCGTACCGGCGCTCTCCCAGGCCATGCTGGACGACGATCCGGTGGTCATCGTGGGCATGAGCTGCCGCTTCCCCGGCGGCATCGGCTCGCCGGAAGACCTGTGGCGCGTGGTCACCGAAGGCGCCGACGTCGTCACGGACTTCCCGGACAACCGCGGGTGGGACGTCGACGGGCTCTACAACCCCGACCCCGAGCACATGGGCACGTCCTACACCCGCTCGGGCGGATTCCTGCACGACGCGGGTGAGTTCGACCCGGCGTTCTTCGGGATGTCGCCGCGTGAGGCGATGGCGACGGACTCGCAGCAGCGGCTGCTGCTGGAGACGTCGTGGGAGGCGATCGAGCGCGCAGGCATCGACCCGGTGTCACTGCGCGACAGCCAGACCGCCGTGTTCGCCGGTGTGATGTACGGCGGCTACAACACCAATTTGAGTGGCAAGGAGTTCGAGGGCTTCCAGGGCCAGGGCAGCGCGCTGAGCGTCGCCTCCGGCCGGGTCTCGTACACCTTCGGTTTCGAAGGCCCGGCGGTGACCGTGGACACGGCGTGCTCGTCGTCGCTGGTCGCGATGCACCTGGCCGCGCAGGCGCTGCGCAGCGGTGAGTGCTCGCTGGCCCTGGCCGGCGGCGTCACCGTGATGTCGGTCCCCGACACCTTCGTGGAATTCTCCCGTCAGCGGGGCCTGGCCCCCGACGGACGCTCCAAGCCGTTCTCCGAGTCGGCCGACGGTGTCGGCTGGTCCGAGGGCGTCGGCATGCTCCTCCTGGAGCGGCAGTCGGACGCGTTGCGCAACGGTCACGAGATCCTGGCCGTGGTGCGGGGCAGCGCGGTCAACCAGGATGGCGCCTCCAACGGTATGACGGCGCCCAACGGCCCGTCGCAGCAGCGGGTGATCCGCCAGGCGCTCGCCAGCGGTGGTCTGTCGACGGGTGACGTGGACGTGGTCGAGGCGCACGGCACCGGCACCACGCTCGGTGACCCGATCGAGGCGCAGGCGCTGCTGGCGACGTACGGGCGCGACCGCGACCCGGAGCGGCCGCTGCTGCTGGGCTCGGTGAAGTCGAACCTGGGACACACGCAGGCCGCCGCGGGCGCGGCGGGTGTCATCAAGATGATCATGGCGATGCGGCACGGTGTGCTGCCGCAGACGCTGCACGTGACCGAGCCGTCCTCGCATGTGGACTGGTCGGCGGGCGCGGTGGAGCTGCTGACCGAGTCGACGCCGTGGCCGGAGGCCGGTCGTGCCCGGCGTGCGGGTGTGTCGTCGTTCGGGATCAGCGGTACGAACGCGCACGTGATCCTGGAGCAGCCGGCGAACGTCATCCAGGGAACGGTGGTGACGGGGTCCGAGGCTCCTGTGGTGGAGCTGGGTGTGGTGCCGTGGGTGCTGTCCGGCAAGACGCCGGAGGCGCTGCGCGGCCAGGCCGCCAAGCTGCTGGCCTCGATGGAGGAGCGGCCGGAGCTGCGGCCGGTGGATGTCGGGTACTCGTTGGCGACGGGCCGGTCGAAGTTCGAGCACCGCGCGGTGGTACCGACCGGCGAGCGTGCCGAGACGATGCGCGCGCTGGCAGCACTGGCGGTCGGCGAGCCGGATCCGTTGGCGGTGTCGGGTGTGGTGGTCGGTGGCCGGTCGGCGGTGTTGTTCTCGGGTCAGGGTTCGCAGCGGTTGGGGATGGGCCGGGAGTTGTACGGCCGGTTCCCGGTGTTCGCGGAGGCGCTGGATTCGGTACTCGCTGT
>NZ_JBSFUB010000216.1:0-2521 GCF_053591575.1 Streptomyces altiplanensis
CGCCCGGCGAACGGCCGGGCGCGGGCGGCGGGTTCCGCACACACCCCCTCGGACACGCCGGTGCCCTGCCCGCACCGTGCCCCACTCGGCCCCGCGCCCCTGGCTCACCGGGCCCGCGCACAGGAGAACCCCTATGAGAGTCCTCGGCTTCGGCGACAACATCGTCGACCGCTTCGTCGACCGCGGCGTCGACTACCCGGGTGGCAACAGCGTGAACGTGGCCGTCTACGCCCGGCGCCTCGGCCTGGAGGCCGCCTACCTCGGCGTCTTCGGCGACGACGATCTCGGCCGCTTCCTGCGCGAGTCCGTCACCGCGCAGCGGGTCGCCGTGGACCACTGTGTCGTACGGGCCGGCGAGACCGGCCTCTCCACCCTGCGCGTCGACGACGGCGACCGCGTCTTCCTCGGCTGGAACGGCGGCGGCGTCACGGTGCGGGAGCCGCTCGTACTCGACGGTGAACTGCTGTCGTACGCCGCCTCCTTCGACCTCGTGCACTCCAGCGTGTACTCCCGCAGCGAGAGCGAGCTGCCCAAACTCGCCGGGCTGGGCCCGCTCGTGTCCTTCGACCTGTCGAGCGACGACGAGTTCCGCACCCCCTCCTACCTGGACCGCGTCTGCCCGCACGCCGACCTGGTTCTGCTGTCCTGCTCGCACCTCGACGAGCCCACCACGCGCGCGCTCCTGGCCGAGGCCGTGGGCCGGGGGGCCAAGCTGGCGCTCGCCACCCGGGGCGTCGACGGAGCGATCGCCCACGACGGCCGCGCGACCGTCGCGGCGCCGGCGCGCCGGGTGGAGGGAGCGGGAACCCTCGTCGACACGATGGGGTGCGGCGACGCCTTCCTCACCGGCTTCGCGGTCTCCCTGCTGCGGGGCGGCTGGTCCGCGGACGCCCCGCCCGGCCGGCACATGATCGAGCGCGCCCTCCACGACGGAGCAGGAACCGCCCATGAGCAGTGCTTCGTCGAAGGAGCCTTCGGTCACGGGCGGCCCACCGGGCAACCGGCCGTGTCTAGCATGTGGCAAGCCTTCGACCGAGAGAATTGAGGTACGGATCCATGCCAGCAGACCGGGGCCGCGCGTCGGGATCACCGACGATCTCCGAGGTGGCCGCCGAGGCCGGTGTCGGCCGGGCGACCGCGGCCCGGACGCTCGGCGGGTACGGATACGTCAGCCCCGAACTGAAGGAGCGGGTGCTCGCGGCGGCCGAGAAGCTCGGCTACCGCGCGAACGCGCTGGCGCGCAGCATGTCGACCGGTGTCAGCCACACCCTCGGGGTGATCGTCGCGGACATCGGCAACCCCTTCTTCGCCGGTGTGGTGCGCGGGATCTGCGACACCTCCCGGGCCCGGGGCTTCGACACCATCGTGCTGAGCACGTACGAGAACCTCGCCGAGGAGGTCGCGGCGACGAACGTACTCATCGACAAGCGCGTGGACGGTGTCATCATCGCGTCGGCCGCCGTCGGCCGCGGTGAAGACGCCCACATCAGGGCGGCGCTGGACCGGGGCGTCCCGGTCGTGCTCGTCGACCGGGCGATCCCGTCGCTCGATCTCGACGCCGTCGTCATCGACAACCGGGAGGCGGCGCGCGAGGCGGTCGAGACGCTGATCGCGGCCGGGCACCGCCGTATCGGATTCGTGTGGGGGCCGCCCGTGGCACAGGCGCCGGCGACCCGGCGCGAACTGCTCGCCGGGGCCTCGCGCAACCTGTGGACCGACGGGGAGCGCCTGCGCGGCTACCTCGACGCGCTCGACGACGCGCACATCCCCTTCGACCCGGAGCTGGTGATGGTCGGGCCCAAGACGGAGGAGCGGGCCACCGAGGAGGTCGTCCGCATGCTGACCCTTCCCCGGCGGATCACCGCGCTGTTCTGCACCGAGACCGACGCGGTGACAGGAGCGCTGCGGGCGGTGCGCAGACAGAAGCTGTCCTACCCCCGCGACCTGTCCCTGATCGGCTTCGACGACAGCGCCTGGGCGGCGGTCATGGACCCGCCGCTGACGATGATCGAGCAGCCCGTGCACCAGCTCGGCGCGAAAGCGGCCGAGGTGCTCCTCGATCCTCTCGAAGGAGCCGAGCCCCTCCGCGAGATGCACACCCTGCGCACACGCCTGATCGTGCGGTCCTCGGTCGCTCCGCCGCAATCCTCCTGAGAACAGCGGTTCATGGCACGGTGCCGCGCTCCAGCAGGTCCTCCGCGCCGTCGGCGAGCCGGCCGTCGTCCACGCCCCAGATCGAGCCGGGTCTCTCGCCGCTGCCTCGGCGGAGCCCGCCGGGTCCACGACGTGTCCGCCGCGCACGACGTGTCCATCGCGCACGGCGTGCCCGTCTGGTGACGGCCGTCTGCCGGCGCCGACGGCTCCGGGCATCGGCGTCGATCCGCTCCCGGACGCCCTGCGGCGCTTCACACGCGCCCGGCACACGCTCTGGGGAAATCCCTGCTTCGTTCCCGGATTTCACGCGAACAGCCGACACGGCCGCTCAGGGCGCCCCCGGAAACACCGCGGGCGGAAACCGCAC
>NZ_JBSFUB010000217.1:0-2365 GCF_053591575.1 Streptomyces altiplanensis
ACTCATATTGCTCTTCGTGCTCACTACTTGTGACTGCTTCCTCCAGGACCATCTGTCCCAGTATCAAGCCGTCCAGCTCGCGGGGGGAACCTCACACCGTCACACTGGTGCCACCCACCAAACCAACCAGCAGACCCCGGAAACCCGCTTAAATCAGCGGTATTGCCCTTAGGGCGTGTTTTAGGTAGCGGGTGAGTCTTGGGCGGAGAGTTCTACGGCCAGTTCCATACAGCGCAGGCGGGCTGGGGAGAAGTCGTAGGGCATCTTGCCGATGGCTTCGAACACGCTCATGGAGTCAGTCTCCCGCCCGCCGGAGCTGAGATCGGCCTCGTCCTCGCCCTCATGGGCGGGAGCAGGGTGCAAAGCGTCCCAGGCGTCGAAGAGGGCATCGTCGTCCTTTTCCAGACCGGACTTCTCGATGACGGCGTGCAGGGCGCTTTCGAAGGCGTGCCGTTCGGCGGCCACCTGGGCCACGCGCGGATCATCGACGGCGACGCTGTCATCGAGTGCCTCCTCGGCGTCATCGATGCGGTCGGAGTCCTCCCGCAGAGCGGGGTGCGTGGCCAGGACGACGAAGCGGGTGGCCTGGACGGCCGCGCCGAGCGGGCCGAAGATCCGCTCAGTGACCAGCAGGCTGTCCAGGTCCGCCTGACACAGGGAGCCCTCGGGCAGGCTCTTGAGGCGTTCGGTGACGAAGTCGGAGAGCAGACCCACCCGGCTGCCTTCGGTGCGCATCCGCTGCACGGCGGTCCGCTGCCGCCGCACTTCTGCTTCCTGCTCGGCGAGGGTTTCCTCCAACCGTTCCAGGATGCCCGCGATACCGTCTCCGCTGTCCGAACCGGCGGAAGCCGTGACGGTGGTAAAGGCGTCACGGATGTCGTCCAGGGCGATCCCGGCGTCGGTCATCTTGCGAATCCACAGCAGCCGGATCATGTCTTCGTAGCCGTAGCGGCGGCGGTCATCGCCGCCCCGCTCAGGCTCGGGGAGCAGGCCGATCTCGTGGTAATGACGGATCGCCCGCGGCGTGGTGCCGGCGAAGGCCGCCGCGTCACCGATCTTGACCTGGCGAGGTGGCATGAAGGACGAATGCATGAGCAGGGATCTTTCCTCAAGGGATCGGGACGTAAGTCCACCGGACCACATGCCGCTACGGAAGGTGCAACCCCATACGCACCGCCCCGCGCCAATGCCAGGAAATGCGCCCTTCCTCCGTAATGAGCGCAGGGCCGTCCTCTCCTGCTGGGGCATCCGCACGACGGCAGGCTGAGGGTTCACAGCCACTGATGAATCGCCGCGACCTGAACCGTCACCTCGAACCGAACCGCAAGTTTGTCGAACCGGGTCGCCACGGCCCGGTGCTGCTTGAGACGGTTGATCCCGCATTCGACCGCGTGCCGGGCCTTGTAGTCCTCGCGGTCGAAGAAGGGCGGACGGCCACCGCCACGTCCGCGGCGCCTGCGGTTGCGGACCTGATCGACCGGCTCAGGAATCGTGCACCTGATGCCACGTCTGCGCAGGTAGGCGCGATTCGCGCGTGAAGAGTACGCCTTATCGCCTCGCACCCGCAGCGGGCGGCTTCTCGGCCGGCCGACACCAGGCCGGGGCACCCCGATCGCGTTCAGGACCGGCTCGAACTGAGGACTGTCACCGCGCTGCCCGGCGGTGATCAGCAGCGACAACGGCTTCTGTCCCTGCTCACACGCCAGATGAATCTTCGTGGTGAACCCGCCTCGCGACCTGCCCAGTCCATGGTCTTCAGGTTCGGCGCTCACTCCGCCCGGCGGTTCCTTCTGCACAGCACCGCGCCGGCGGGCACCGGCAGCATGCTGGTGTGCCCGGCAGATGGTGGAGTCGACATTGACCTCCCAGAAGATCAGCCCGGCCGCATCAGCCCTCGCCTGCAACAACGTCAGCAGCCGGGCCCGCACACCCCGACGCTGCCATCTCCGGAACAGTCCATACACCGTCTGCCACGGTCCGTACTCGAACGGCAGGTCCCGCCATGGAACTCCGGCCCGAACCCGCCACCGCACACCGTCTACCAGTCGCCGACAGCCAGGCCACCTGCGACTTATGCCCACCGCAGGCAGCAACGACTCCAGCACCGACCACTGCTCATCAGAAAGATCCCCTCGCCCCACACCTTGATCATCAGCATGCAGGGCGTGCATAGAAAACCGAACCTAAAACACGGCCTAGGTCCAATACCGGTGATTTAAGCGGGTTTCCGGGGTCTGCTGGTTGGTTTGGTGGGTGGCACCAGTGTGACGGTGGGAGCCAGTGGTGGGGGTGGGTTGCGGTGGTAGGGATGTTTGAGGTGCCAGTTGCTCATCTTGCGTTTGACGACGCGAGGGTTGGAACGTCG
>NZ_JBSFUB010000218.1:0-2310 GCF_053591575.1 Streptomyces altiplanensis
CGATCGGTGGGGCGCAGCATCCGCCACAGGTGTTCCGCGGTAGCCCTCTGGAAGATCCCGAGAGCCTTCAGCACTTCCTTCTTCCTGGTGTGGGTGGGCTTCCATGTCTGCTTCGAAGACTTAGAAGGATTGTCGAACGTGCCGGGAGTCCTGATTTGCCGGGGCTGACCCGCGGGTTCGCTCCGGGCGGGCGAAGGGTCCGTGGAGGCGGCAATGGAGGGGCCCGTGGAGGGGGCCTGCGGGGCCTGGTCCAGGCCCTCGCCGGGCGCCTGGTCGTCTGTGTCGTGCGGTTCGCGGGCGGGGTCGGGCGTGATGTCGGCGGGCACGGTGTCCTCGCTTCCTCCGGCCGGCTGGCCGGGTCAGTGGGTGTCCCGCCCGCACGCCGATGTGCGCGCGGGCCGGGGCCACCGTCGGAAAGGACCCCTTGTCCGCTGTCTGACGATCACCGCCAATCGGCGTCTTCTATGCCCTGGAAGCGCCTTGACCAGGACGATTTATCCGTGACCAGCACCACACGTACCCCTTGGATTTGCCGGGCCCGGCGGGGAGGGAGACTTCTCCCTCCCGAGCACCGTCCTCTGTCCACAGGGCCGCCGCCGGAGGCTCCTCTTGAAGCCGCCGCGATCAGCGAGGCGGCCCGTATGTGAGGAGTCGTCAAGCTCGAGAACACCGTCACCGCGCCGCTCACACCGATGGAGCCGCAAGACGTCGCCGACGCCTTCGCCTACATCCGAGCGCTGCAGGCCGACGACATCGACACCGCCTGCGCAGTTGCCGAAGAGACCGACGGTGCGAGCCTGCACCGGATGCTCCTGGAAGTTGCCGCACGCATCATCATCCCGATCACCGCCACAGACGAGGACTGCGACGGGGCGCCGTGCGCGCACTCCTTCCTGGCAGCGGCGCTCGGGCGACTGCTCCTGGAGCTCCTGGGCGACGGCGACTGCCTGGCTTTCCCGTCGGGCATCGCCCAGACCATCGTTCGCTTCACCGAGAACATCATCACCGAGGAGCAGGGCGACGTCGCCGACGTACTCCGCCAGCTGGAGGCCGTCGGGATGGAGCAAGCAATGGAAGCGGACCCGGTGCACCGGACTACTGCGTAGAGCGCATCCGGGACGGCGGTGGTGCGGCGCACCAGGCCCGCCACCGCGCGGCGGCGGGCCCCATATCACACACCCCCTTGACTTCGATCTGCTCGGCGGCCGGGACCGGCTCTGGCAAGGGGAAATGCTCCGGTAGCCAACGTGGTCAAGGGGAAACGTGCGCCCGCCCAGACCTGGACAAGGGGTAGCTGGCCACCCGCTCGGAGCCGGACAAGGGGTGCCGGTTCGCCCGGCCCGAGCCGGACAAGGGGGCGGGCCGCCGGTGCGCGCGATCCAGGCGGTGCGCTCGGGTGCGGTGCGGGACATCGGGTGCGGCGCGCCGGGCGCGCGGGAGTGCGCGGCATTGTCGGGTGATGCGGCGCACCGGTGCGGTGGCGCGCCATCGCGGTGCGCCGCACGGTGGCGTCCATCGTCATCCGGTGCGCACCAGAGTGGAGACCACTCGGTGGAGCCCGCTGAGTGGAGCCCGCTGAGTGGACTCCACCCGATGTCGTGCATCGCCACTGGATGCGGAACATCGCGGGTTCCACTCGGTGGACGATGCCCGGCATCGTCACCACAGCCAGGCGCCTGAGTGCCGCACCCGGGACAGGGCTCGGGCATCGCGGCGCGCGGCCGCGTTGCCGATCCGGTTCTGCCGGGAGCGGGGCCGGCGCGACTGCCCGGCGGCGAGGCGGCGCTTCCCGGCGTCCTGGAGCCGCCGTCGTTGCTTGCGCATCTCCTGCTTCTCCGCCGCCTTCGGCTTCAGTTTCCGGGGCCGCTTCCAGACCGGCTGCCATCCCAGGGGCTCATCGGGCTCGGGTTCCTGGGCCTCGTTGAGCGCGGCGGCCATCTTTGCGCGGGCCGCGTGGGCGCGGGCGAGGGCGTCGTCGGGGTTGGGGCGTTCTTCCGGGGTGCTCATGCGACTCCTCCTGTGGTCCGGCCCGGTGTGTGCTGGGTACCGGGCTGCTGGGTGTGCGGCGGCGGGGCCATCGCCGGGGCGGACTGTGGCCGGGGACCGTGGGTGACTGTGCGCTCCCGCTTGCCGTCCTGGAGCTTGGCGGCCAACTTCGCGGCGGCTTCGAAGGTCCGGCGGGTCTGCTCCACCGTGTCGACGCCGGTCTCCGGCTCTAGGTGATGTTTCTCGGATCTCCTGACGTGAGTGGGGTGTTGAGGTCAGGCTGGCTGCATGGGCCGTGGGGATCTGACGAACGCGGAGTGGGAC
>NZ_JBSFUB010000219.1:0-2303 GCF_053591575.1 Streptomyces altiplanensis
CCCGGCCGCACCCCACCCAACTCCACCAACGCGTGATACGCCGTCAAGAACACCAACGGCACCGACGCCGCAACCTCCCACGACCACCCCTCGGGGACGGGGGTCATCATGCGTTCGTCGCCCACCACATGGGTGCCGAAGCCGCCGAAGAGCATGCCCATGACCCGGTCACCGACGTTGAGTCCGGTGACGTCGGGTCCGGTCTCGACCACGACGCCGGCCGCCTCGGAGCCGAACAGTCCGGCGTCGCCGGGGTACATGCCCAGGGCGTTGAGGACGTCGCGGAAGTTGACACCGGCGGCGCGGACCTCGATCCGTACCTGGTGACCGATCAGCGGTTCAAGAACTTCGGGGAAGGGCGCCAGGGTCAGTCCGTCCAGGCTGCCCTTGGCGCGGCTGTCCAGCCGCCAGGGCCCGCCCGTCGGGGGCACCAGGCCCGTGCCGGACTCCAGTCGGGCGAGCCGGCCCACCCGCAGCGCGCCCTCGCGGACCACGGCCTGCGGCTCGTCGGCGTCCACCAGGCCCGGCAGGCCGGGGAGCACGGACGCCGACTCGTCGGCGTCGTCGGCGTCCACGAGCAGGAACCGCCCGGGGTTCTCCGCCTGAGCGGAGCGCACCAGGCCCCACACCGAGGAGGCGGCCACGTCCGTGACGCCCCCGTGGGCGTCCTCGACGGCGCCACGGGTGACGAACACCAGCCGCGAGCCGGCGAACCGCTCGTCGGCAAGCCACTCCTGCACCAACGTCAGGGCGTGGAGGGCGAGTTCGTTGGCCGACTGCGCGCCGCGCGCGCTGTCGCCCCGGAGGGGTGCGACCACGATGGCAGGCATCGCCGCGTTCTCGCGGGCGGCCAGTTCGGCGAGGGTGGCCGCCGGGACGCCGAGGCTGACGGCGCCGGTCGAGGCGAGAGCGGCGCCCAGGCCCAGTTCGTCCGTGCCGAGCACCACCCAGGTGGTGTCCGCGGACACCTTCTCCGGCGTACCGGGCACCCAGTCGACGCGGAAGAGCGAGTTCAGTTCGTCGCGACGGCCGGTGTCGGCGGGCTGGGGTCCGGCTGCCCGCAGGACCAGCGAGTCCACGGAGATCACCGGTTCGCCCTGTACGTCGACCGCGGCGAGCTGTACGGAGTCCTGGCCGTTGCTGGTCACCCGGACGCGCAGGGTGGAGGCACCGGAGGCGTGCAGGGACACCCCGTTCCAGGCGAAGGGCAGAAGGCTGCGGTCGTCGCCGTCCGCGCTGGCGAAGACCGTGCTGTGCAGGACGGAGTCGAGCAGCGCCGGGTGCACGCCGAAGTCTCCGGCGTCGCTGACCGCGCGGTCGAGGGCGACCTCGGCGAAGATCTCCGCGCCCCGGCGCCAGACCGCGCGCAGGCCGCGGAAGACCGGGCCGTAGTCGAGTCCGTTGCTCGCGTAGCGGTCGTAGAGCCCTTCGATGTCCACCACGGTCGCGCCCTTGGGCGGCCATACGGCTCCGTCGAAGTCGAGCACCTGCTCGCCGTTGCCGATCCGCCCGGAGGCGTGCAGCGTCCACTCGTCGTCGCGCGCGTCGGCGGGGCGGGTGTAGAAGCGCAGTTCGCGACGGCCCTCCTCGTCCGCGCCCCCGATGGAGATCTGCACCTGGACGGCGCCCGTGCGCGGCAGGATGAGGGGGGCGGCCAGCATCAGTTCTTCGACGCGGTCGCAGCCGGCCTGGTCGGCGGCCCTGATGGCGAGTTCGAGGAAGCCCGTGCCGGGGAAGAAGACCATCCCGCTGACGACGTGGTCGGCCAGCCAGGGGTGGGTGGCCAGCGAGAGGGTGCCCGTCAGCAGAAGCTCGTCGGAGCCGGCCACGGACATGGCGGCGCCGAGCAGCGGGTGGTTGGCGGAGGTGAGTCCGAGTCCGGTCGCGTCGGCCGGCTGGAAGGTCATCTTCGGCCAGAAGCGCTCGTGCTGGAAGGCGTACGTCGGCAGGTCCACCGGCTGGGCGCCGGTGCCCGCGAAGAACGCGGCCCACTCCACCCGCACGCCGTGGACGTGCAGTTGGGCGAGTGCGGTGACGAGCGTGACCTCCTCGGCACGGTTCTTGCGCAGGGCCGGTACGGTCACGGCTCCCTCGGACACGGACTCCTGCGCCATGGCGGAGAGCACCCCGTCCGGACCCAGCTCCAGGAACGTGGCCACGCCCTGCTCACCGAGGGTGCGGATACCGTCGGAGAAGCGCACGGCCTCGCGGACGTGGCGCACCCAGTACCCGGCCGAGCACAGCTCCTCGGCCGACGCCATACCACCGGTCAGGTTCGACACCACCGGGATGACCGGCTCGGC
>NZ_JBSFUB010000220.1:0-1830 GCF_053591575.1 Streptomyces altiplanensis
TTTGGCGATTTCCCCCCCCCCAGAACGCTGCTTCGATATGACGCTGGAATTTCGGATGCCCAGGAGACCTCAACTTTAGCCGTATCGCCCGATCGGCTGCCTGCTGACGACGAACCATCCCACACCTCGCTGATCATGAGGTGTTGCGACGACCGATTGAATCCGCCTTGCGATCCGCGGTCCGCGTGGAAAATCACCCCGGTGACGTCGCCGCCGCGGGCCGCCGCGGCCTGGAGCGCGTCGATGACGAGGCTGGCCCGCATGTGCGGGGCCATCGAGTAGCCGAGCACCCGGCGCGAGCGGATATCAATGACGCAGGCGAGGTAGAGCCATGCGGATCCGACCTGCACGTATGTGATGTCGCCGCACCACTTCTCGTCCAGGGCGTCAGCGGTGAAGTCCCGCTGGACCAGGTCCGGCACCAGCGGGGCGAGACGGTCCGCGATGGTGGTGCGCTTCTTCTTGCGCAGGTGACGGCCGACGATGCCGTTTTTGCGCATCAGCCGGGCGACCCGCTTGCGGTTCACCGTGTGGCCGAAGCCGCGTAGTTCGGCATGGACGCGAAGCGCGCCGTAGTTCCCGCGGTGTTCGGCGTGGATCTCTCGGATCTCGTCGACCAGGGCCTCCTCCTCGGCTTGGCGGGTGGCCCGAGCTTCCGCGTCGGCGATCCACCGGTAGTAGCCGGAGCGGGAGACTTCCAGGACCTGGCATATCCGCTTGATACCGAACGTCTCGGCGTGGGCGGAGATGAAGTCCCAAGCGGCGGTCTTCACTTCATCTCCCGGGCGAAATAGGCCGCCGCCCGCCGCAGGATCTCCCGCTCGAGTTGCCATTCCTTCTCCGCCTTGGCCAGCCGGGCGTTCTCCGCGCGCAGCCGGACCAGCTCGTCCATGGCATCTCCCGGCACACCGGACGCGGCCGGACGGCCGTCGGCGTCACGCACCCAGGTCCTCAGAGTTTCGGGGTTGACGTTCAGATCGGCCGCGACGTCCCTGAACGTCCGCCTGCCGGCCGAGGCCCGCCACAACGCGATCGCGTCGGACCGGAACTCTGGACTGTACTTCGAGGGCCGTGCCATATGGATCTACATCTTCCTGGACCATCGAGATCCATTGCCAGGTGTGTCCACACCACGGGAGTCACCTCAGTCGTCGCCACGCACCCCTTCTGGGACACGGTGGACAAGGACAAGGTGGTGGAGGCACGGATGGCACTCAAGCACGCCCACGAAACCCCCGACGACCACGCGGCCGCGTAACTGTCTCTTTCCCGGCCGCAGTCACTCTCTCGCTCAACGCATGAGGTGCCCGTGGTCGTCACCTGGGGCATGGACTGGGCGTGACGGCCGTGGAGAGCGATTGTTGGAACGGGCCAGTGCCCGGCTGAGAATCCTCAGCCGGGCACTGGCCCGGGTCTTGCACTCCACCGACTGTTCCTCAGCGATCAACAGCCACGGGGCGTGTTGTCCGCAAACCGGCGTTCCCTGTCGTGCCGTGGCGGCCCGTTCACCAGGGGTGCTCAGCAGGGCAGAGTGGTCTTGCCGGCAGCGCCGGTGGTGCCGGTGGTGCCGTTCGCGAACATCGTGGCGGCGGTGCCGTTGCCGCCGGGCTTGCCGGGGCACACCGGACTGGCCGCGCCGCCGGCGCCGCCCGTGCCGCCCGTGTGGCCGCCCCCGGCCTTGGAGGCGCCGCCGTTGCCGCCCTTGCCGCCGGCGATACCGGCACCGGCATTGCCGGCGCCACCCACGCCGCCCTTGCCGCCGGTGCCGCCGAGCGTGGCGTCACCGCCGAAGCCGCCGCGGCCGCCGTCACCGTTGGCGCCACCGGCGCC
>NZ_JBSFUB010000221.1:0-1696 GCF_053591575.1 Streptomyces altiplanensis
CCCGCTGCGCAGGGCCTGCATCGCCCAGTGCATCGCCACCAGCGACGACGAACACGCCGTGTCCACCGTCACCGCCGGACCCTCCAGGCCCAGGGCGTACGACACCCGGCCCGACGCCAGACTCGCCGAGCTGCCGCTGCCGCGGAAGCCCTCGAACTCGGGGGCGGCCAGCACCGCGCCGTAGTCGCTGTACATCACACCGGCGAACACACCGGTCGCACTGCCCTTGAGCGACACCGGGTCGATCCCGGCCCGCTCGATCGCCTCCCACGACGCTTCGAGCAGCAGCCGCTGCTGCGAGTCGGTCGCCAGCGCCTCGCGCGGGCTCATCCCGAAGAACGCGGGATCGAACTCGCCCGCTTCGTGCAGGAATCCGCCCGAGCGCGTGTACGCCGTACCGGCGTGGTCCGGGTCCGGGTGGTAGAGCGACTCGATGTCCCAGCCGCGGTTGGTCGGGAAGCCGGATATGACGTCCGCGCCCTCGGTGACCAGTCGCCACAGGTCCTCGGGCGAGGTCACGCCGCCCGGATAGCGGCAGCTCATCCCCACGACCACGATCGGGTCGTCCGCCTCCGCGGCGCCGCGTCCGGCCGCGGGCAGCGCCACGGCCACCTCGGCGCCGAGCAGTTCTTCGAGGATGTATCCGACCAGGCTCCGCACGGTCGGGTAGTCGAAGACCAGCGTGGCGGGCAGCCGCAGCCCAGTCACGGCGTTGAGCCGGTTGCGGAGCTCGACCGCGGTGAGCGAGTCGAAGCCCAGCTCACGGAAGGCACGCCCGGGATCGATGTCCTCGCCGCCCGCGTGGCCCAGGACGAGGGCGGTCTGGCCGCGCACGAGGTCGAGCAGCAGGTCGAGACGCTCTTCCGTCTCCAGCCGGTTCAGCTTCTGCACGAGGCCACTGGCCGTGCTCGATCCGGCGACGGAGGCACGGCGGGTACGGGTGCGGATCAACGAGCGCAGCAGCGGCGGGACTTCGCCCTGTGCGCGCAATGTCGGGAGGTCCAGCCGCACGGGTACGACGACGGGCTCCGAGGTGGACTGCGCCACGTCGAAGAGCGCCACGCCCTGCTCGGGCGTCAGCGCCCGCACGCCGGAGCGGGCGTGCCGGTCCGCCTCGGTCTCGGCCAGGGTGCCCGTCATGCCGCCGGTGCGGTCCCACGGGCCCCAGGCCAGGGACAGGCCCGGCAGCCCCTCGGCCCTGCGGCGCTCCATCAGCGCGTCCAGGAAGGCGTTTCCTGCCGCGTAGTTGCCCTGACCCGCGCTGCCGATGACGCCGGCGACGGAGGAGAAGACCACGAACGCGGTGAGGGCGTGGTCCTGTGTCAGTTCGTGCAGGTTCCACGCCGCGTCGGCCTTGGGCCGCAGGACCGCGTCCAGCCGCTCCGGCGTCAGCGAGCCCAGCACACCATCGTCCAGCACACCGGCGGTGTGGATCACGGCGGAGACGGTGTGACGTGCCAGCAGGTCGGCCAGCGCGTCCCGATTGGCGACGTCGCACGCCTCGACCGAGACCTCCGCGCCCAGCTCCGTCAACTCGCCCACCAGGGCTTCGGCGCCGTCGGCGCCCGCACCCCGGCGGCTCACCAGCAGCAGACGGCGCGCACCGTGCTCCGCCACCAGGTGGCGGGCCATCACCGCGCCCAGACCACCCGTACCACCCGTGATCAGGACACTGCCGTCGCCGTCCCACACCGGG
>NZ_JBSFUB010000222.1:0-1655 GCF_053591575.1 Streptomyces altiplanensis
GGGCTCACTCCCGTCCGCCGCCCTCGTCGTCCTCGTCCAGTTCCGGTGCGTCCGGGTCAAACGAGCGGTGTAACTCGGGTTGTTGAGGGCCAGCGGCCGCAGCACCACGGCTCCGACGCCCTCGGCCGCGAGGAATCCGTCGGCACGTTCGGAGAAGGGACGGCACCGGTCGCCGGACGACAGCAGTCCGTGCTCCTCCAGCACCTCGAAATGGTCCGGGTTGAGCAGCAGATTGACCCCGCCCGCGATCGCACAGTCGCTGTCACCGCTGTGGAGGCTTTCGACGGCCAGGTGGACGGCCGTCAGCGAGGCGGAGCATGCCGTGTCGACGGCGATGCTCGGCCCCTGGAAATCGAAGAGGTACGAGGTGCGGTTGGCGATCGACGAGTAGGCGGTTCGCCCGTTGTACGTGGAGTTCATGACGCCCACGAACACACCGACACGGCCGCTCTCGGCCAGTGCCCCGGTGGTGTGGCCGGCGTCCTGCACGGCACTGTGCACCGTCTCGATGAAGAGCCGCTCCTGGGGGTCCATGGCCGCCGCTTCCCGCGCGGGGACACCGAAGTACTCGGCGTCGAAGGAGGAGACGTTCGCCAGGAAACCGCCCCGGGGGCGCTCCTTGTCCTCCCAGCGGCACCACCATCGGTCCGTCGGGTAGGGGGCTATGGCGCTCTCGCCGCGGGCCAGGTTCTGCCAGAGCTCCTCGGGGCTGTCGGCTCCCGGATAGCGCCCGCCGATACCGACGATGGCGATGTCCCCGGTACGGGCCGGGACGGGGGCCGGTGCAGAGCCGACGGGGTCCGGGTGGGCCGGTTCGCGGGTCCGCGCCGGTTCGGGGGTCCGCCGGAACCCGTCGTCCGCCGGGGTGGGCCGAAACTCGTGGACGGACGGGGCAGCCGGGGTACTCGACGCGACCGGGACGGCCTGGACGGCCGCCTCCGCCGTGCCGCCGGCCAGTACCTCGGCAAGCCGCTCGGGATACGACGACGTGAAGTGCTCGGCCACCTCCCGGATCGTCGGGCAGTCGAAGAACAGCGTGCTGCTCAGCTCGTCGAAGTCACGGGACAGCGCGTTGTTGAGCTGGATGACGAGGATCGAGTCGAGCCCGAGGTCGAAGAGATTGGCGTCCTCGGCCAGCTCCTCGGGTGCCAGCCTCAGCGTCTGGGCGACGAGCCCGGTGAGGTACGCCGTGGCGCGGGCGGTGGGAGAAGCGCCGCCACCGTCGGCGACACCCCGGGCGACAGCACTGGTCTGCGGCTGTGCCTGCGGGAACAGGAGCAGCAGCTCCGGGCGCCGGTCCGCGAGGAAGTGCTCGACGAGTTCGTCCAGCGTGCGCAGTTCGAAGAAGAGCGTGCTGCTGACGTCCTCGAAGTCCTTGGCCACGGCGCTGTTCATGCCGGACACCAGGATGGAGTCCAGCCCGTAGTCGTGCAGGTCCTTGTGCGGGTCGAGCTCCGTGTCCGCAAGGCGCAGGGCCTCACGTATCAGCCGTTCGAAATAGGCGGTGACGTGTGTGCGCAGGGATGTCTCCGAGACACCGGAGACACCGGATTCATGGACGGAACCGGAGTCGCGGGCGGGGCCGGCCGTCGTACCGGCGGTGACCTGAAGGGCATAGCCGGAGGGAGGGCGGTCGGGTCGAGGGTGCCAAGGCC
>NZ_JBSFUB010000223.1:0-1618 GCF_053591575.1 Streptomyces altiplanensis
TGGCCCGCCACCTGGTGGCGGAGCACGGTGTGCGCCGTCTGCTGCTGGTGAGCCGCCGAGGTCCGGGCGCTGAGGGTGCCGAAGCCCTGGTGGGCGAGCTGTCGGTGCTGGGTGCGGAGGTCTCGGTCGAGGCGTGCGACGTGGCCGACCGGGACGCGCTGGCTGACCTGCTGGCACGCCACACCGTCTCCGCGGTGATCCACACCGCTGGTGTGCTGGATGACGGTGTGGTGGGTTCGTTGACGCCGGAGCGGTTGGATGGGGTGTTGCGTCCGAAGGTGGATGCGGCGTGGTATCTGCATGAGTTGACGCGTGATCTGGATCTGTCGGCGTTTGTGGTGTTCTCGTCGGTGGCGGCGATGTTCGGCAGTGCGGGGCAGGGTAATTACGCGGCGGGTAATGCCTTCCTGGATGCGCTGATGGAGCGTCGTCGGGTTGAGGGGTTGCCGGGTGTGTCGCTGGCGTGGGGTCCGTGGGAGCAGTCCGGTGGGATGACGGGTGCTTTGGCGGAGGCCGATGCGGAGCGGATGGCGCGTGCGGGTGTGCCGGCGTTGTCGGTGGGCCTGGGGGTTGCGCTGTTCGATGCGGCGTTGGCTGCGGGTGATGCTGTGGTGGCGCCGGTGCGGCTGGATCTTGCGGTGTTGCGTGCGCTGGGTGATGTGCCGGTGTTGTTGCGGTCGTTGGTCCGGGTGCGGTCGCGTCGTGCGGCTGCCGCGGCGGGCGGTGCGGCTGCGGGGCTGGTGGAGCGGTTGTCGGTGCTGACGGTCGTTGAGCGTCAGGAGGTGCTGCTGGATCTGGTACGTGGGCAGGTCGCCCTGGTGCTGGGGCATGCCGATGCCAACGCGGTCAACCCCGAACGTGCCTTCCGTGAGCTGGGCTTCGACTCGCTCACCGCGGTCGAACTCCGCAACCGGCTCAACACCGCGACCGGGCTACGGCTGTCGGCCACGCTCGTCTTCGACTACCCGACGGTGGAGACACTGGTCGCCCACCTGCTCGACGAATTGCTCGGTGCGGATGCGGCCGTGGCACTCCCCATCGCGGCGCCTGCGCGGTCAGTGGCGGATGACCCGATCGTGGTCGTGGGGATGAGCTGCCGCTATCCGGGCGGCGTGACCTCGCCCGAGGACCTGTGGCGACTGGTCACCGAAGGCAGTGATGTCATCTCGGCCTTCCCGACCAATCGTGGCTGGGACGTGGACGGCCTCTTCGACCCGGACCCCGACCACAAGGGAACGTCCTACACCCGCTCGGGCGGATTCCTGCACGATGCGGGTGAGTTCGACCCGGCGTTCTTCGGGATGTCGCCGCGTGAGGCGATGGCGACCGACTCGCAGCAGCGGCTGCTGCTGGAGACGTCGTGGGAGGCGATCGAGCGGGCCGGGATCGACCCGGTGTCGCTCAAGGGCAGTGCGACCGGCGTGTTCGCCGGTGTGATGTACAACGACTACAGCGCGGTTCTGGCAGGCCCTGAGTTCGAGGGCTTCCAGGGCAGTGGCAGCTCGCCCAGCCTGGCGTCGGGCCGGGTGTCGTACACCCTGGGCCTGGAGGGTCCGGCGGTGACGGTGGACACGGCGTGTTCGTCGTCGCTGGTGGCGATGCACTGGGCGATGCAGGC
>NZ_JBSFUB010000224.1:0-1584 GCF_053591575.1 Streptomyces altiplanensis
CTTGATCATTAACCTCGCTGCTGTTTTAGGCGGACGTGTTCGGTGAGGGTTTCGATTCGTTTCACGGTCTTTCCAGGTTCGTGACGTGGGGCTGACCTGCGGTTCTTCGAGCCGGGTGGGCGTCCGGGTCCGGGCTTGGAGGGTCTGGGCACGTCGGCGGGACGGGCGGTCTTCACGCGGAGGTGGCGGAACCCCCGGCGGACCCGGGCAGGGGTGAGCCGACGAGGCTGCGCCGGCCGCTCCCAGGGTCGACGAAGATCCTCGGCGAGGGGCCGGGCGAGGCGGAGTTGGGTGTGGGCGGCGATGATCAGCCACGTCCACAGGTCGGCCGTGTGCGGGTCGCGGACCTTGGGGACGGTCCAGCCCAGGGTCTGTTTGAACAGCCGGAAAGTGTGTTCAAGATCGAACCTGCGGAGGAACGCCTGCCAGCGGACATCGACGTCCTGGCCGGTCATACCGGTGCGCGAGGACCACAGCCACACCGGCTTCGGGTCGCGGTCGCCGGGCAGGTGCTCGACCTTCAGCCGGATCAACGTGCCGTGGATCAGCGGGAGTTCGCCGCAGTGGTCGAGCCAGGGGCCACGGGCCTGCAGGCGGGGGTGCATCCGGTCCCAGGCGAGGGCTTCGGCCGTGCCGTAGCGGGTGGTGTCGCACGTCGTGGCCTGGTCGGGGGTGTGCCAGGACTCCGGCTTGGAGAAGGTGAGGACGCCGCCGTGCTTGCGGGGCTGTCCGCCGCGCGGGGTGGAGCGGCGCGGTCCGGCGTCCCGGAGCATGACGCGGTCCGAGCGGAGCCGGCCGACCAGCTCGACGGGCAGGTCGGCCAGGACGTGGGCGAGGCGGGTGACATCGTAGCCGGTGTCCATGACGACGAGGATGTTCGCGTCGCCCGGCCGCCACTGCCCGGCGTGCACCAGCCGGGTGACTACCTCGCGCAGCTGGGTGGCGGTCACCGCGGTGGCATCGTCGGCCGGCCCCAGCCTGATCGCGTCCAGCAAGGCCGTCCAGGACGTGCGTCCCGTCTCCAGCGCGGCGACGAAGGAGTAGGGCCAGCCGGGGATGAACTGATCCGCGCTGCGGCCCCGTCCGTAGACGTGACAGAACAGCAGCTCCGGGCTGGTGGGGGCGTCGGGTCGCAGCCAGTTGCTCACGTCCACCGCGAGCACGATCCGCCCGTCGGCGGCACGCGGCAGCGGCGTGGAGGCAAGCAGCCTGCGCAGGCGGCGCGGTTCCAGCCAGCCGTGGTTGACCGCGTCGTACATCGCTCCGTGCCCGCGCCGGTGCTCGGCCGTGAGCGTCAACTCGACCAGCGAGGTGACCGGGCCGTCCGAGCACAGCACCGCGTCAGTGAGCTCGAAGAGGGCATCCGCCCGGGTGTAGAGGCAGTCGTAGAACTGGACACGAAAGTGGGACAGGACGCCCAACGCGGCGTCGGCGGACTGTTCAGCGGCGAGACTCTTCACCAGCGGCCGTTCCTTCACGTGACGTTGCTCGACACCTCGAAGCGTGAAGAACGGCCGCCCTGCTGTCCCGGGAACGAACCAAGACCAGCGGGTCAGGTGAACGGCCGAGGTTAAACACCAAGCT
>NZ_JBSFUB010000225.1:0-1542 GCF_053591575.1 Streptomyces altiplanensis
GCCCCCGTTATCTTTTTCGCGGTCCTGCAACGGGACCGCTGGCCTCCGGGCCCGGTATGACTGTGTCCCCTCTGTCGAACGGATGACCTGGGGGGTGGTGTCGCCGGGTCCGAGGGGTGCCGTCGGAGACGCTGATGAGAGGTCCGGCCACCGCCTGGCCTGGCGCAATGCCGGGCAGTTCGCGGGCGGCAGGTCTGCATAACGTGGATGCGCGAGCACGGTGCCGCCGCCGAGGCCGGCAAGGTCAACCACCCGGGAGGGGTGCGATGTTAGACACCGGCGATGTGGGCGTCTTCCTCGGTCTGGACGTCGGCAAGAGCGCCCATCACGGCCACGGGCTGACCCCGGCGGGCAAGAAGGTCTTCGACAAGCCGATGCCCAACAGCGAACCGAAACTGCGGGCTGTCTTCGACAAGCTGACCGCGAAGTTCGGCACCGTGCTGGTGATCGTCGACCAGCCGGCCTCGATCGGCGCCCTGCCCCTGACCGTCGCCCGGGACGCGGGCTGCCAGGTCGCCTACCTGCCCGGACTCGCGATGCGGCGGATCGCCGACCTCTACCCGGGAGAGGCGAAAACCGACGCGAAGGACGCCGCGGTCATCGCGGACGCCGCCCGCACCATGCCCCACACCCTGCGCTCGCTGGAGCTGACCGACGAGGTCACCGCCGAGCTCACCGTACTGACCGGATTCGATCAGGACCTCGCCGCGGAAGCCACCCGCACCTCCAACCGGATACGCGGCCTGCTCACCCAGTTCCACCCCTCGCTGGAGCGCGTCCTGGGCCCGCGACTGGACCACCGGGCCGTCACCTGGCTCCTCGAGCGATACGGATCCCCGGCCGCTTTGAGGAAGGCCGGCCGCCGCAGACTCGTCGAACTCATCCGGCCCAAGGCCCCGCGGATGGCACAGAGGCTGATCGACGAGGTCTTCGACGCTCTCGACGAGCAGACCGTCATCGTTCCCGGCACGGGCACCCTCGACATCGTGATCCCCTCCCTGGCCGCCTCGCTCGCAGCGGTCCATGACCAGCGCCGGGCACTGGAAGCCCAGATCAGCACCCTGCTGGAGGCCCACCCTCTTCACCCGGTCCTGACCTCGATGCCGGGAGTCGGAGTCAGGACCGCCGCCGTCCTGCTGGTCACCGTCGGCGACGGCACCGGCTTCCCCAGCGCAGCCCATCTCGCCTCCTACGCCGGCCTCGCCCCCACCACCAAGTCGTCCGGGACCTCGATCCACGGCGAACACGCACCACGCGGCGGAAACCGGCAGCTCAAACGGGCCATGTTCCTCTCCGCCTTCGCCTGCATGAACGCCGACCCGGCCTCCCGCACCTACTACAACCGCCAACGCGCCCGCGGCAAAACCCACACCCAGGCACTCCTCCGCCTCGCCCGCCAACGCATCAGCGTCCTCTTCGCCATGCTCCGCGACGGCACCTTCTACGAGTCCCGAACCCCCACCGTCACCCTCGCCGCATGACCACCCCAAACAGTCACAAACCAGGCACCACATCCTTGACGAAGGACATAGAGGCACCCCC
>NZ_JBSFUB010000226.1:0-1526 GCF_053591575.1 Streptomyces altiplanensis
GCCGACTCGAACGCGGACGGCATCGGTGACCTGCAAGGCATCATCGAGCGCCTGGACTACCTTGCCCAGCTCGGCGTCGACGTCCTGTGGCTCTCCCCGGTCTACCCGTCCCCGCACGACGACAACGGCTACGACATCAGCGACTACCAGGACATCGACCCCCTCTTCGGCACCCTGGCCGACTTCGACCGGCTGCTGGCCGCCGTCCACGAGCGCGGCATGAAGCTGGTCATGGACCTCGTCGTCAACCACACCTCCGACGAGCACCCCTGGTTCACCGCCTCCCGCGACGGCGGCCCGCACGGGGACAAGCGCGACTGGTACATCTGGCGCCCCGCCCGCGAGGGCATGGAACCGGGCACGCCCGGTGCGGAGCCCAACAACTGGGGTTCCTTCTTCTCCGGCCCCGCGTGGACCTACGACGAGAAGAGCGGCGAGTACTACCTGCACCTGTTCTCCCGCAAGCAGCCCGACCTCAACTGGGAGAACCCCGTCGTCCGCCGGGCGGTCCACGCCGTGATGCGCTGGTGGCTGGAGCGCGGGGTCGACGGCTTCCGCATGGACGTCATCAACCTCATCTCCAAGACCCCCGGCCTGCCCGACGGCATCGTCCACGAGGGCGCCCTGCACGGGGACGGCAGCCCCCACTACATCTGCGGCCCCCGCATCCACGCGTACCTGGCCGAGATGCACCGCGAGGTCTTCGAGAACCACCCCCGCCGGCTGCTGACCGTGGGGGAGATGCCCGGGGTCACCGTCGAGGAGGCCAGGCGCTTCACCGACCCCGCCCGCCGCGAACTCGACATGGTCTTCCAGTTCGAGCACGTCGGCCTCGACCAGGGCCCCGGCGGAAAGTTCGACACCCGTCCCCTGAAGCTGACCGACCTCAAGGCCAGCCTCGGCCGCTGGCAGACCGGCCTGGGCGACACCGGCTGGAACAGCCTGTACTGGAACAACCACGACCAGCCCCGCGTGGTCTCCCGCTTCGGCGACGACAGCCCCGCCCACCGCGACCGCTCCGCCAAGCTGCTGGCCACCGTCCTGCACCTGCACCGCGGCACCCCGTACGTCTACCAGGGCGAGGAACTGGGCATGGCCAACGCCCCCTTCACCTCGATCGACGACTTCCGCGACATCGAATCCCTCAACCACTACCGCGAGCAGAGAGCCCTCGGCGCGGACGAGGAGCAGATCCTGACCGGACTGCGCCACCGCAGCCGCGACAACGCGCGCACCCCCCTGCAGTGGGACACCACCGAACACGCCGGCTTCACCACCGGCACCCCCTGGATCGCGGTCAACCCCGACCACACCCGCGTCAACGCCAAGGCCCAGCTCGCCGACCCGGACTCAATCTTCCACCACTACCGCCGCCTCATCGCCCTGCGGCACACCGAACCCGCCCTGACCCACGGCGACTTCCACATGCTTCACCCCGACCACGAACAGCTCTACGCCTTCACCCGCCACGACCCGGCCACCGGCACCGAACTGCTGGTCCTGGCCAACTTCGGCGGATCCGACCT
>NZ_JBSFUB010000227.1:0-1487 GCF_053591575.1 Streptomyces altiplanensis
GTCAGCGGATGCCGTTGAAGTCCGTGCCCACGACGAGGGTGACGGCGCCGGCCACCGCGCTCGCGTCCTGTTTCGCCGTGACACCGGGCAGCCGGGAGGCGAGTACCCCGGCCTGCTTCTCCAGGCCCCGGGGATAGGTGACCGTGCTCTTGGGCGCGGCGGCGGGCGCGTTGCCGGTGCCGGTGACGGTGTAGCCGGCGGACCTCAGCGTCTGGGCGACCTTCGCGGCCTGGCCGGGCACCCCGCTGCCGTTGAGGACCTGCACCCGCACCGTGGCGGCGTACACCGGCCCCGCCGAGTCGGCCGCCAGCTTCTTCTTGTCCACCTCCCGGTCCCGGGCCAGCGAGGTGAACAGGCCGGCCGCCTGCGGGTACTGCCACACCACATTGGCCCGGTCCGAGGGAACGTCCGCCTCGCGCCCGTAGTTCGGCACCGTCAGGAAGGTCAGCCGGTCGCCCGGAATGCCCTTGATCTCGTTCGCGAGAGCGGTCAGCGGCTTGATCCCGGCCAGCTTCGCGTCGGTGGTCAGGGACTGGGTGGCCGCGTCCAGGAACCCGTACAGATCGGCCGGACTGGTCAGCTTCTGCTTCGCCCTGGCCGCCAGCGCCTGCATGAACTCCTGCTGGCGCCCGATGCGGCCCAGGTCCGAACCGTCACCGACGCTGTAGCGGGTCCGCACATACCCCAGCGCCTTCTCGTCCCGGACCCTCTGGCAGCCGGCCTCCAGGTCCAGGTGCGCCTTCTTGTCCCGGATCGCCGTGCGGGGACAGACCTCGATGCCGCCCAGAGCGTTGACCATGCCCTTGAAGCCCTGGAAGTCGACGGACATGAAATGGTCGATCCGCAGACCGGTGGACTGCTCCACCGTCTTGATCGTGCAGGCGGCGGCCCCCGCCACCTCACCGCCCGTGCCGCCGACCGCGAAGGAAGTGTTGATCTTGGCATGGCCGGGGGCGGACGTCGTTCCGTCACCGCGGTCGCAGGCCGGCAGGCTCACCCACGAATCACGCGGCAGCGACACCACGGTCGCCCACTCCCGGTCCGCCGACAGATGCATCACCATCAGCGTGTCCGAGTGCATGGTGTCCAGGTCCCGGCCGTACTTCGCGTTCTTCCCCTCCCGCGAGTCGGACCCCACCACCAGGATGTTCTTCGACCCCGGACTCAGATTGACCGGCCGGTCACCGCCCAGCCGGTCCTCCACGTCCGCGGACCCGATGTTCCCGTCCAGCCCCGCATAGACCCAGGCCCCCGCCCCGGCCGTCACCAGCACCACAGCGGCCAGCGCCCCGCCCGCCCACAGCGCTATTCGCCCCCGCCGGGTCAGCCGGGCCGGCCGCCCCTCCACCCTGCGGCGCCGCCCCGCCGGCTGCGCCCGGCGACCGTGCCGCCTCCTGTCCTGCGTACCCACTCTGACGCCCTCCGGGCCTTCGTCTTCGTCCGTCCCCGACCACCACTGCATGCGATGCGTGAACTTTACAGTCGCG
>NZ_JBSFUB010000228.1:0-1474 GCF_053591575.1 Streptomyces altiplanensis
GCGGTCAGACACTCGTAGAACTCGCCCCGGATTCCTAATGGTGTTTGTCAAGCGGCCAGGGCGATGGGCGGCACGGGCTGGTAGCACCGTCCGTCGCGCAGGAGGGCCCAGAGGACGTTGACGCGGCGACGGGCGAGGGCGAGGACCGCTTGGGTGTGACGCTTGCCCTCGGCCCGCTTGCGATCGTAAAACTGTCGCGAATCCTCGCAGTAGCGGATGCTGAACATCGCTGAGGTGTAGAAGACGCGTTGGAGGCGGCGGTTGTATCGCTGGGGGCGCCGGAAATTGCCGCTGACCTTGCCGGAGTCACGAGGGACCGGGGCAACTCCTCCGAAGCCGGCAAGGCGGTCTGCGGTGCCGAAGAGGCTCATGTCACCGCCGGTGGCGGCCAGGAACTCGGCGCCGAGGATGATGCCCAGGCCGGGCATGCTGGTGATCACCTCGAAGGAATGGTGGTCGCGAAACCGGGCCTCGATGAGCTTGTCGAGTTCGCCGATCTCCTGATTGAGGTCCATCACCTCCTTCGCCAGCGTATGCACCATCTTTGCGGTCAGTTTCTCCCCGGGGAGACTGGTGTGCTGACGATCAGCGGCCTCGACGGCCTTCTCGGCGAGCTGGTCAGCACGGATGACGTTGCGGTTCCGCAGCCATGTCGCCAGCCGCTTGGCGCCGATCCGGCGGATGGCAACCGGGGTCTGGTAGCCCGACAGCAAGATCAGCGGCCCGGTGTTGTTCAAGTCCAGGACACGTTCCAGGGCGGGAAAGATGCCATTGAGCTGGGCGCGGAGTCGGTTGATCGTGCGGGTGCGGTCGGCGACCAGGTCAAGGCGTCGGTTGGTGAGGATCCTGAGGTCGGTGACTGTCTCGTCGCCGACGCGTAAGGGGTGAAGGTCACGGCGGACGCGGACCTGGTCGGCGATGACTGCGGCATCTTTGGCGTCGGTCTTGGCCTCGCCGCGGTAGCCTTCCGAGGCCCTGTGGATGGCCCGGCCGGAGATGTAATGGACCGGTTGGCCGTGGTTGAGGAGGAGCGTGATGGCTAGGGCGGCTCCGCCGTCTGCCAGATCAATGCCCCAGGTCACCTCGTCGCTCAGGGCGAGCACGTCGGCAAGGAGCTCAAGCAGTTCAGGCTCGTCGTTGGCGACACGTCGCGACAGCAGCCGCCGGCCGCTGTCATCGATCGCGACGCAGTGGTGATGGGTCTTGCCTGCATCGATGCCGGCCCAGATCGCGGCCATGTGGTTCCTCCCTGCGGTGTGCTGTTGGTGCCTCCCACGGACGACCTCGCTGTCGATTCCCTACAGAGCGATCATTCGCAATTCCTAATTGGCAGCCGAGTCGTCGTGAGGCGTCGGGTGGCCAATCCGGGCAAGCCACAAGCGGCAGAAGCGTGAAAGCCACACCCGACACCCCTGGGCGGGTCAACCATACGAAGGGCTCACCACGTCCCGCAGAACAACGTAGGGAAGCGTGA
>NZ_JBSFUB010000229.1:0-1447 GCF_053591575.1 Streptomyces altiplanensis
GATTCCTAATGCTGTTTGTCAAGCAGTGGGAACGGCGGGTGGCACGGTTTCGTAGGTCCGTCCATCGCGCAGGAGGGCCCAGAGGACGTTGACCCGGCGGCGGGCCAGGGCGAGGATGGCCTGGATGTGGCGCTTGCCTTCGGCTCGCTTGCGTTCGTAAAACCGGCGGGAGTCCTCGCAGTGACGGATGCTGAACAACGCGGAGATGTAGAAGACTCGTTGGAGTCGGCGGTTGTAGCGTCGTGGGCGGCGGAGGTTGCCGCTGATCTTGCCGGAGTCGCGAGGAACAGGGGCAACGCCGCCGAAGCCGGCGAGGCGGTCAGGAGTGCCGAAGAGACTCATGTCGCCACCGGTCGCGGCCAGGAACTCGGCACCGAGGATCACGCCCAGGCCGGGCATGCTGGTGATCACTTCGAAGTCCCGATGTTCGCGAAACCGGGCCTCGATCGCCTTGTCGAGTTCGGCGACCTGCTGGTTGAGGGCCATCACTTCCCGCGCGAGCGTGTGCACCATCTGGGCGGTCAGTTTCTCGCCGGGCAGGCTTGTGTGCTGGCGCCCGGCGGCTTCAAGAGCTGTCTCGGCGAGCCGGTCAGAGCGAAGGACCTTGCGGTTGCGCAGCCAGGTCTCGAGCCTCTTCTTGCCTGTCCGGCGGAGAGCGGCCGGGGTCTGGTAGCCGGTCAGCAGCATGAGCGGGCCGGTGTTGGTCAAGTCCAGAGCCCGCTCCAGGCCGGGGAAAATGTCGGTGAGGTGGGCGCGGAGCCGGTTGACGGTGCGGGTGCGGTCGGCGACCAGGTCCGTGCGACGGCCAGTGAGGATCTTGAGATCGGTGACGGTCTCGTCGCCGGTGCGTAAGGGGTGCAGGTCGCGGCGGATGCGGGCCTGGTCGGCGATGACGGCGGCGTCCTTGGCGTCGGTTTTGCCCTCGCCGCGGTAGCCCTCGGAGGCGCGGTGGATGGCCCGGCCGGAGATGTAGTGCACCGGCTGGTCGTGGTTGAACAGGATCGCGATGACCAGGGCGGCTCCGCCGTCGGCCAGGTCGATGCCCCAGGTCACCTCGTCACCCAAGACGAGCACATCGGCGAGAAGTTCGAGGAGTTCGGGTTCGTCGTTGGCGACGCGTCGTGACAGCAGCCGGCGGCCGCTCTCATCGATCGCGACGCAGTGGTGGTGGGTCTTGCCTGCGTCGATACCGGCCCAGATCATGGCCATGTAGTGCCTCCGTGCGGTGTGCTGCTGGTGCCTCCCGACGGACGACCTCGCTGTCGATTCCCTACAGAGCGATCATTCGCAATTCCTAATTGGCAGCCGAGTCGTCGTGGGGCACCGAGCGGCCAATCAGTGGAAGCCACAAACGGCAGAGCCTTTTGAACCACACCCGGCACCCCTGGGCGGGTCAACCATACGAAGGGCTCACCGCATCCCGCAGAACAACGTAGGGAGCCTTTTC
>NZ_JBSFUB010000230.1:0-1367 GCF_053591575.1 Streptomyces altiplanensis
GCCCCCCACCGGTGGTGGGGGGCACAGCCCGTTGCGGCGCGGCGGCCGGCGCTACCAGGTGACCGGTACCTCGGTGAGCCCGGCCGAGAGCCTCCCGCCCAGCACCTGGAGCTCCTCGATGGGACGTGCGAGGCGCAGTCCGGGCAGCCGGGTGAAGAGCAGGGTGTACGCCGTCTGGAGCTGCATGCGCGCGAGCGGGGCGCCGATGCAGTGCCACATCCCGTGACCGAACGTCAGGTGGGTGTTGGGCGAGCGGGTGATGTCGAACACCTCGGGGTCGTCGAAGACCTGGGTGTCGAAGTTGGAGAGGGTGAAGTCGAGCAGCACCAGCTCCCCGAAGCGGATGGTGACGCCGCCGATCTCGACGTCCTCGGTGGCGTAGCGCGGCAGGACCGAGCCGCCGGCCTTCGCCGACCGCAGGATCTCCTCCACGGCGCCCGCCATCGCCTTCGGGTCCGCCATGGCCGCGGCGAGCTGCTCGGGGTGAAGGCCGAACAACACCACACCGAGGTCGATGTGGCTGGCGACGGCCTCCAGTCCGGCGAACAGCACCCCGGCCGCGATGGGCCCGATGCGCGCGTCCGAGGGCTCCTTCACGCACAGCCGTGAGATCACGTCGTCGCCGGGGTCGGCCCGCTTGCGGCCCGCGAGTTCCACCAGATAGCCGAAGAGGTCCTGCTGTCCGTCCTGGACGGTGTCCGGGTCGTCCAGTCCGCCCATCTGCGAGAGCAGGGTGACGAGCAGCTCGCGGTCCTCGGCGGGCACACCGATGAGCTCGCCGAGGACGGCCAGCGAGAACGGCATCGAGAAGCCGCCGTGCAGGTCCGCCGGGGGGCCTTGCGCGATGAAGCTCTCCAGCACGGCTTCGGCGATGGCCTCGACCTTCGGCATCATGTTGAGCACGCGCCGGGCGGAGAAGTTCGGGGTGAGCATGGCGCGGGTCTCGCTGTGCAGCTTGTGCGCCACTTCGGCGTCGTCGCTGACGAGCATGTCCAGGAACGGGTTGTGGACGTAGCGCGGGGCGTTCGCCGGGTCGGGGTGCGCGCGGGCCAGCCGCTCGTCGCGGAGCAGCTCCTTGAGCTCGGCGTGGCGTGTCACCAGCCATCCCTCGTCACCGGCGGGGGTGCGCACCCGGCAGACGGAGCCGCTGGTCTGGAGCTCGCGCAGCAGCGGGCTCAGCCGCAGGACGGTGGGCGGCACTCCCTTGAGGGACGGCAGCTCCTGGGACGTGGTCATGGGGGGGTTCTCCTCTGGACGGTGGTGCGGGTGTGCTCGTCGGTCCCGGCCGCGCGGGCGGGTGCGCCGGGGGGCGGGCGGCGGGGCGCGCGTCTGGGGTGTCGCCCCGCCGCCGCCCGACACCCCGCCTG
>NZ_JBSFUB010000231.1:0-1324 GCF_053591575.1 Streptomyces altiplanensis
CTGAAGTTCCCCCCGCGAGCTGGACAGCGGGGGCTTACGCTGCCGGGGCGAGGTTCTGCCTGAGCAGAGACCTCGTTTCGAGCGGGGTGACGTACCCGTGGTCGGGGTGCCGACGGAGCCGGCTGCGGTTGTACTCGATCTCGATGTAGCGGAAGACGTCGGCCCGGGCACTCTCGCGGGTCGCCCAGACGGTCGTCCCGATCTCCGCTTTCAGGATGGCGAACCAGCTTTCCGCGACGGCATTATCGTAACAAGAGCCGACGCGCCCCATCGACTGCCGCATGCGCAACTTGCGTATTTCGGTGCGGAATTCGTCACTCTTGTACTCGCTGCCCCGATCCGTGTGCATGACACACCCCTCCTCCAGGGCGCCGCGCCCGGCGGCCATCCGCAGCGCGGCGACCGGCAGCTCGGCGCGGTGGTGGTCGGCCATCGCCCATCCGACCACCTCCCGCGTCGCAAGATCGATGCAGGTCGCCAGGTACAACTTTCCCTCAAGGGTGACCAGTTCGGTCATGTCACCGACCAGTCGCATGCCGGGGCGAGGTGCGGTGAAGTCCCGGCCGATGAGATCGGCGGCGAACACCGCCCGCCTGGCCTGACGGGTCAGGCCACGACGACGGCGCCGGGTGATCCCGGTGATGCAATGGGCGCGCATCAGCCGCTCGACCCGCTTCTCGTTGACGACCCGGCCGGCCCGCCGCAGCGCCGCGTGGATCCGCGGAGCTCCATAAGCGCCGCGTGAGCCGGCATGCAACACCCGGATCTCGCCCACCAGCAGCTTCTCGGCCCTGTCCCGCACTGCTCGGGCCGGCTGTGACGCCAGGTGCGCGTAGTAGGTGGAACGGGGTACTCCCAGCACGCGGCACAGAAACGTAACGCTGTGACCTGCAGGATTACCCTCGGACGCCTTCTCCGCGTTGATGAAGCGACACCGTGCGGCGGTGTCTACCTCATCTTGTCCCGCGCGAAGAAGGCGGTCGCTTTTCCCAGGACCTCGATCGTGGCCTCCTGCTCGCGGACCTTCCGCCGCAGCCGGACCAGCTCCTCACGCTCCGCAGTGGTCAGGGCCCCCGCCGGCCCATCACCGCGGTCGATCTTCGCCTGCTTCACCCACCCGCGCAGCCCTTCCGGACTCACGCCCAGGTCCCTGGCGACCTCGGTGACCGTCTTGTCCGAGGACAGCGCCAGAGCGACCGCGTCCCGCTTGAACTCGGCCGTGTACCTCTTACTCATATTGCTCTTCGTGCTCACTACTTGTGACTGCTTCCTCCAGGACCATCTGTCCCAGTATCAAGCCGTCCAGCTCGCGGGGGGAACCTCA
>NZ_JBSFUB010000232.1:0-1286 GCF_053591575.1 Streptomyces altiplanensis
GTGGGAGCCAGTGGTGGGGGTGGGTTGCGGTGGTAGGGATGTTTGAGGTGCCAGTTGCTCATCTTGCGTTTGACGACGCGAGGGTTGGAACGTCGTCTGCGGGGCGGGAGGAGTCGTTCCAGCAGCTCACGGATGGTGTGGGTCAGGGCTCGGCTGAGTCGTGAGGGGGGAAAGTGCCGCCTGGTCGGTGACATGGCGGCGGGCGATGCGAAGGGTGCGGGTGAACGACAGCCGGTCGGGGTCCAGGCCGGCTTGGTGAGCGGTGTGGTGCATGACGTCCCGCAAGGCGTGATGCACCAGAAGGAAGCCGTAGATCTCCTGCTCGACGCCATCGGGGTATTGCGATCGCAGGACCAGCTGACGGCCACCTTGGTGGGTTTTGATCTCGTCCAGGGTGTTCTCGATCTCCCACCGCTGGTGGTAGAGGCCCGCAAGGTCGCCGGCGGGCGCCTGGTCCGGGTCGCAGATGGTCGTGATCAGCCGGTAGACCGTATCGTCGCCGCTTCGACCGAGGGTGTACTCGATGACGCGAACCCGGGCCGGATCACGGCGGTCACGGTCCCCGGTGGCCACGATCTCGGACAGATAGGAACCGTCCTCGAAGGCTTCGAGGAACGGGAGCACGATGTTCTTGCGGACCCGCCACAACAGGTCCGCACCCGTGCCCGAGGCGGCCTTCCACAACTCGAAGCCGGTGATGCCGCGGTCGGCCATCAGCAGCATGCCTGACTCGAGCCGGCCCAGCAGGTCGGGAACGAGGTGCTGTTCGTGGACCGACAGCGGACCGGTCGCCGCGGCGAACACCGCATGTGTCCCGCACTCCACCAACGCTGCCACCCTCACCTGCGGATACGCACTGCGCTGCTGTCCCCGCCCCGAGCCGGGACGGCCGAAGAACATGCCGTTCGCCTCGGTGTCCGGGACGTCGAAGACGGTGCCGTCCACCGCGACCAGCCGCCACCCGCGATACCAAGCACCAGCTGTTTCCGGCATCGCGACCGGCCGGCACACCCGGTCGAACAGCACCTTCAGCGGCTCCGGCCCCAACCGCCTACGGGCCCTGCCGATCGCCGCCGTCGTCGGCACCCGCCACGGCTTCTCCCACTGCCGCACCCGTTCCAATCCCTGCGTCAGCAGCCGGGCCACTTCCTCATAACCCTGCCCCGAGAACAGGCACATCGCGAGCACGAAGTACACCACCACCCGGGCCGGCAGCAACCGGGCACGTTGTTCCCGGCGTCCGCACTGCGCGATCACCTCATCCACCAACCCGGGCGGAAACACCC
>NZ_JBSFUB010000233.1:0-1286 GCF_053591575.1 Streptomyces altiplanensis
GGGTTATCGCCGATCCCATTCAAGCGTCCGTTCACGCGGTAATCCGCACTGCCCGCCCCTCCGGAAAGGGGCGGGGGGAACACGTGGGACGCGGCCGGCTGGAGAATCCAGCCGCTCCGGCGTCCGAGGAGCGGGGCCCCCGCGCGGCGGAGCCGCGACACGACACAGCGGGAAGGGGCGGGCAGGGGAAAAGCCCCGCAGGGCCGTTCCCCGGGGCCGCACTGGTCGGCCCCGGGGCGTACATCGGGGAGAATGGCACGCATGAGCGCTCGCACCCTGTCTTCCGAGGCCCCCCACCGGGCCGGCTTCGCCTGCTTCGTCGGCCGCCCCAACGCGGGCAAGTCCACCCTGACGAACGCTCTGGTCGGCCAGAAAGTGGCCATCACCTCCAGCCGCCCGCAGACCACGCGTCACACCGTGCGCGGCATCGTGCACCGCCCCGACGCGCAGCTGATCCTGGTCGACACCCCGGGGCTCCACAAGCCGCGCACGCTGCTGGGCGAGCGGCTCAACGACGTCGTACGCACCACCTGGGCCGAGGTCGACGTGATCGGCTTCTGCCTGCCCGCCGACCAGAAGCTCGGCCCCGGCGACAAGTTCATCGCCAAGGAGCTCGCGGGCATCAAGAAGACGCCGAAGGTCGCGATCGTCACCAAGACCGACCTCGTCGACTCCAAGCAGCTCGCCGAGCAGCTCATCGCCATCGACCAGCTCTCCAAGGAGCTCGGCTTCGAGTGGCAGGAGATCGTCCCGGTCTCCGCCGTCGGCGGCAGCCAGGTCTCGCTCCTCGCCGACCTGCTGATCCCGCTGCTGCCCGAGAGCCCGCCGCTCTACCCCGAGGGCGACCTCACCGACGAGCCGGAGATGGTGATGGTCGCGGAGCTGATCCGCGAGGCCGCCCTCGAAGGCGTACGGGACGAACTGCCGCACTCCATCGCGGTCGTCGTCGAGGAGATGCTGCCGCGCGAGGACCGCCCGGCGGACAGGCCGCTGCTGGACATCCACGCGAACGTCTACATCGAGCGCCCCAGCCAGAAGGGCATCATCATCGGTCCCAAGGGCCAGCGCCTGAAGGACGTCGGGACGAAGTCGCGCAAGCAGATCGAGGCCCTGCTGGGCACCCCGGTCTTCCTGGACCTGCACGTGAAGGTCGCGAAGGACTGGCAGCGCGACCCGAAGCAGCTCCGCAAGCTGGGGTTCTGAGCCGGCGGGCGGCAGTCGTCGGGTGCGGGTACACCCCGAGGAGGCCGACGGCGTACGCGCCGCCACCCCCACTCCGCTCCCGG
>NZ_JBSFUB010000234.1:0-1242 GCF_053591575.1 Streptomyces altiplanensis
GTACGTCACCCCGCTCGAAACGAGGTCTCTGCTCAGGCAGAACCTCGCCCCGGCAGCGTAAGCCCCCGCTGTCCAGCTCGCGGGGGGAACTTCAGGGGCGTTCGCGCGGCGGGTTCACGACCAAGCTGCACTTGGCTGTCGAGCAGGGGCAGAAGCCCATGTCGATCGTGGTGACGGCAGGGCAGCGGGGGGACTCGCCGCAGTTCGAACCGGTGTTGGAGAAAGTCCGTGTGCCCCGCATAGGGCCGGGTCGGCCGCGCATCCGCCCCGACCGCGTGCGGGCCGACAGGGCGTACGCCTCCCGAAAAAACCGCGCCTACCTGCGCCGCCGGGGGATCCGCTGCACCATCCCGGACAAAGCCGACCAGGCGCGCAACCGCAGGAAGCACGGTTCCCGTGGCGGCCGGCCACCAAAGTTCGACCCAGAGGACTACAAGGCCCGGCACGCGGTCGAGTGCGGCATCAATCGCCTCAAGAGACATCGAGCCGTGGCCACCCGGTACGACAAACTCTCGGTCCGCTACGAGGCTACCGTCCTCGTTGCCGCCCTCAACGAGTGGTTGTGACGTACTGGTCCGACGACAACTCGAACACCCTTACTCGCCGACCGCCGGTGGGATTGACGGTCTCACGGACCGGATGCATCCCCAGTTTGGTCATGATCCGTTCGGAGGCGTCGTTGCCCACTTGAGTGATGCTGACGATCCGCTCCAACCCCCGCTCTTCGAAGCCGAACCGTACAGCGGCCGCGGCGGCCTCGGTGGCCAAGCCCTGTCCCCAGTGGGAACGTCCTAGCCGCCAGCCGACCTCAACCGCCGGCAGTACCTCCGGCAAGAAGTCGGGCACCGAAAGCCCGGTGAACCCGGCCAGCTCGCCAGTGGACCGGATCTCCACGGCGAACAGGCCGAAGCCCTGTGACTCCCACTCGCTCTCCCATGCCTGGACCCCGCCGCGAGTCTGCTGTTCGTCACGAACGCTGCCGTCACGGATCCACCGCATGACCTCGGGGTCGGCATTGATGGCAGCCATGGGCGCAACGTCTTCCTCGCGCCAGCGCCGCAGGATCAAACGGGGAGTCTCAAGCGTGACCATCCAATCATTCTGGATCACAAATGGGCTCTCCACCAGGCACTTTCGATACACGCCCTACTGATCTTTTCGTAAGTTCGGTGGGTGTGGTGGGTGGATGGTCAGGCCGGTATGGGCGAGGAATGACCATGGCAGTTGGGGGTTGGTGTTGAT
>NZ_JBSFUB010000235.1:0-1205 GCF_053591575.1 Streptomyces altiplanensis
CCGGGAGCCGCATCTCGTAGGAGGCGGCCTCCAGGCCCTCGGGGGTCAGGTTCCGCAGCCTCTCCCCCGTCTCGGTGGAACTGCCGTTCTCGGCGAGGCCGTGCTTGCGCAGGTCGGAGAGTGGGTCGAGCTCATCACCGCGTTCCTCGCCACCGTCGACGACTGGCCACCTCGGGCGGTACGGGCAGGCCTCGCCCGTACCGCCCGAGCCGTCCTGCTGCGGCTGGCCGGTCGCGGGTCCGGCGCCCGGCCCGCCGATCCCTGTACCGGGGTGGCGCGGCCCGGGGGTGGGCGCCGGGCCCGGTCTCAGAGACGCCCGGACGAAGGGGCCTTGCCCAGCACCGTCACCGCGAGGGCCGCGACGGCGAGCCCGCAGCCCAGCCACATCACCGCGGTGACGCCCGCGCCGTCCGCGGCCAGCCCTCCGGCCAGCGCGCCCAGGGCGATCGCCCCGTTGAAGACGCCGACGAACAGCGAGGAAGCGGCCTCGCGCGCATCGGGAGCCGAAGCCAGCAGCCAGGTCTGGGTGCTGACCGACACGCCGCCGTACGACAGTCCCCAGAGCGCGAGCAGCACACCGGCGGTCAGGACGGAGCCGCCGAGCACCGGTACCAGTGCGACCGTGGCCGCCAGTACCGCGCTGATCACCAGCAGCGTGGAGCGCGGCGACCGGCCGGCGCCCGCGCCGGCTGTGAAGTTGCCCGCCACGCCGGCGACTCCGTACACCAGCAGCAGCGTGCCGATCATCCCGGCGCTCGCCCCTGAGACCTCCTCCAGTACGGGACGCACGTACGTGTAAGCGGCAAAGTGCCCGGTGACAAGCAATGCCACCACCGCCAGTCCGGTCCGCACCCGCGCTTCGCCGGACAGCCGCATCACACCGCTGAGCCGCACCTCCTGCTCGGCGGGCAGCCGCGGCAGCAGAACCGCCAGGGCGACCAGCACCACCAGTGCCAGTACGCCCACGGCCACGAACGCCGTTCGCCAGTCGGCCAGTTCACCGATGTACGTACCCGCCGGGACGCCGAGCACCGACGCCACCGCGATACCGCTGAAGATCAACGAGGTCGCGGAGCCGATCGACTTCGGCGGCACCAGACGCACCGCCAGACCCGCCGCGATCGCCCAGACGCCGCCCATGCCGATGCCGACCAGCACGCGGGCGGCCACCATCACAGCGAAGTCCGGCGACCATGCCGCGAGCA
>NZ_JBSFUB010000236.1:0-1201 GCF_053591575.1 Streptomyces altiplanensis
CCATCGTGCGCAAGGTGCTCATCGCCAACCGTGGCGAAATCGCTGTCCGCGTTGCTCGGGCCTGCCGGGATGCCGGGATCGCGAGCGTGGCCGTCTACGCCGATCCGGACCGGGACGCCGTGCATGTCCGTGCGGCGGACGAGGCGTTCGCTCTGGGCGGTGACACCCCGGCCGCCAGTTATCTGGACATGGCCAAGGTGCTGGCGGCGGCGAAGGACTCGGGGGCGGACGCGGTCCATCCGGGGTACGGGTTCTTGTCGGAGAACGCGGAGTTCGCCCAGGCGGTGCTCGATGCGGGGCTGACCTGGATCGGTCCGCCGCCGCAGGCGATCCGGGACCTGGGGGACAAGGTCGCCGCCCGGCACATCGCCCAGCGGGCCGGGGCGCCGCTGGTGGCGGGTACCGCGGACCCGGTCTCCGGCGCGGAGGAGGTGGTGGCCTTCGCGCGCGAGCACGGGCTGCCGATCGCGATCAAGGCGGCGTTCGGCGGTGGCGGGCGCGGTCTGAAGGTGGCCCGCACCCTGGAGGAGGTTCCCGAGCTCTACGACTCCGCGGTCCGCGAGGCGGTCGCGGCGTTCGGGCGCGGGGAGTGCTTCGTCGAGCGCTACCTCGACCGGCCCCGGCACGTGGAGACGCAGTGCCTGGCCGATGCGCACGGCAACGTGGTGGTGGTCTCCACCCGGGACTGCTCGTTGCAGCGCCGCCACCAGAAGCTGGTGGAGGAGGCCCCGGCCCCGTTCCTGACCCAGGAGCAGAACGCCGAGCTGTACGCCGCCTCCAAGGCGATCCTCAAGGAGGCCGGCTATGTGGGCGCGGGCACCGTGGAGTTCCTGGTCGCCGCGGACGGCACCATCTCCTTCCTGGAGGTCAACACCCGCCTGCAGGTCGAGCACCCGGTCTCCGAGGAGGTCACCGGCATCGACCTGGTCCGGGAGATGTTCCGCATCGCCGACGGCGAGGAGCTGGGCTACGACGACCCGGCGGTGCGCGGGCACTCCATCGAGTTCCGGATCAACGGCGAGGACCCGGGCCGTGGTTTCCTGCCCGCCCCGGGCACGGTGAGCGCCTTCGTCCCGCCCACCGGCCCCGGGGTGCGCCTGGACGCCGGGGTGGAGTCCGGCTCGGTGATCGGCCCGGCCTGGGACTCGCTGCTGGCCAAGCTGATCGTCACCGGCGCCACCCGCGAGCAGGCGCTGCAGCG
>NZ_JBSFUB010000237.1:0-1173 GCF_053591575.1 Streptomyces altiplanensis
TACTGACTTCAGCTCGTTGGGGTGAATCGTTGCGAAGTCCCTGATGAGTGTGGGTGGGTGACTGTATCCGTGGTGTGTGAGATATGCGGATGGGGGCGGGCTGACTCCTACGGGACGTCGGCGTCGGGAGTCGGTACGGATGCAGGCGGCTGAACTGTTCGAGCAGGAGATCAAGCCGTCGGACGTCGCACGGCGGCTACGGGTGAGCGTGAAGTCGGCCTATCAATGGCATCAGTTGTGGCGGGACGGTGGTGCCGAGGCTCTGGTCTCCCGCGGTCCGAGCGGATCACGGTGCCGTCTGTCCCCTCGGTGTCTGGAAAAGCTGGCCGTGTATCTGGAGCAGGGGCCGGCTGCGCATGGCTGGGTGGAGGACCAGGTATGGACCGCATCGAGGGTGGCCACACTGATCGGCCGCAAGTTCCACGTCACCTACAGCGTCTCGGGCGCCACACGGTTGATGCACCGGCTCGGCTTCAGCCCGCAGGTGCCTGCCCGGCGGGTCGCCGAGCGCGACGAGCAGGCCGTCACCGTGTGGAAGGAGGTGACCTGGGCGGAGGTAAAAGAGCAAGGGCGGCATGCGGGGGCTACGTCTGCTTTGAGGACGAAGCCGGGTTCACCCGCAGGCCGCCCCGTGGACGGACCTGGGGCCGACGAGGCCGCACCCCGGTCGTGACCGTCAGCGGACGACGCTCGGGACGGCTGTCGGTGGCCGGCCTGATCGCGATGCGACCGGGGTCCCGGACCCGGCTCTGCCACCGCCTGCGCGCCCACCCCGCCGGCAAAGGCGCACGTCGCAGCATGGGCGAGCGGGACTTCATCGCGCTGGTCGACGGAGTCCACCAGCTGGTCAGGGCACCGATCGTGCTGGTCTGGGACCGCCTGAACACCCACGTCTCCCGCAGGATGCGGGACCTCATGGCCGAGCGTGCATGGCTGACCGTGTTCCTGCTGCCCGCCTACTCACCCGACCTGAACCCCGTAGAAGGCGTGTGGGCCCACGTCAAACGCAGTCTCGCCAACCTCGCTGTCATGGCCCTTGACCGGCTCGAAGTCGTTGTCCGCAACCGCCTCAAACGCCTCCAGTACCGGCCCCACACACTCGACGGCTTCATAGCCGGAACCGGCCTGACCCTCGACACACCACCCTCACCCTGACAAGCCGAAGTCAGTAAC
>NZ_JBSFUB010000238.1:0-1119 GCF_053591575.1 Streptomyces altiplanensis
AGAGGACGTCTGGTTCGTGTAGTTCGTGGGTGATTATGGTTTATGCGTCTCGCCAGGTTGGGGTGGTTTCGCCGGTTGCGCGTTTGGCCAGGGTGGAGATCGCGGCGAGGCGGATCATGCTTTCGGAGTGTTCGGGTTTGGTTTCGTAGTCGCGGGCGAGTCGGCGGTGCATCATGATCCAGCCGAGGCTCCGCTCCACCACCCAGCGTCTGGGCAGCACGGAGAAGCCCTTGACCTGTGTGTTTCTGGGGACGACATCCACGTCGATGCCGAGTTTGGCGCCGTGTTCGACGGTCTGGTTCTTGTAGCCGGTGTCGGCCCATGCCTTGGTGATCGTGGGGTGGGTGGTGGCGAGGCGGGTGAGGAGGTGTTTGCCGGCCTCGTTGTCGGAGACGCTGGCTGCGGTGACCGTGACCAGTAATAACAAGCCGAGGGTGTCGGTGATGATGCTTCGTTTCCTCCCGACGATCTTCTTGCCGGCGTCGATGCCCTGGGTGCTGATGGGTACGGTGTGGGCGGTCTTGACGGACTGTGAGTCGATGACACATGCGGTTGGTTCGGGGTCGCGGCCTTCCTTTTCGCGGACGAGGCGGTGCAGGCGGACGCCGAGCTTCTCGATGGTGCCGTCGGCGCTCCAGGCGGTGAAGTAGGAGAAGACGGTGGTGTGGGCGGGAAAGTCGTGCGGCAGGTAGCGCCATGCGATACCTGTCCGGTTGACGTAGAGGATCGCGTTCATGACTTCGCGCAGGTCAGCGGCCTTGCGGCCGAGGTTGAGGGAGGTTTTCTGCCGCTCGGCCCGCCAAGCGGTCAGGACCGGTTCCATCAGGGCCCAGCGGGCATCGGACAGGTCGGACGGGTACGGCTTGCGGGCCGGCTGTGTGGTCATGACGCTACTGATACGGTCCGCGCCTCGTGGGGGCTATCACTCGGCCGGGTGATACGACGGAGGTAGTCCGGCATTTTCGAACCGGACAGGAGCTTTGACCGCATACCTGGATGACACGCCCGACCGGAAGCCGCAGTTACCCGACGAGATATCAGGATGGTTGGCAAAAACGCCGCATCTCGGGTCGCTGCCAGATGACCCCAAACAGGACCTCAGTGGAGAAAACATCCACT
>NZ_JBSFUB010000239.1:0-1113 GCF_053591575.1 Streptomyces altiplanensis
GAAACAGCACCCACAACTCCTCCGGCACCAACCGCTCCACCAGATCCGTCATGCACGGATCAACGAATGATCACGCCATAAGAAACGATGTCTTATGCGATGGCCGATCACCACCGTGCCTCCCTCGTCATCGACGCCCTGAAGATGGCCTATGGCCGTGGCGGCCTGCAACCGGGATGCATTACACGCTCGGATCGCGGCAGCGAATAAACGTCAGTCGAATTCCGCAGCGAAGCAGACGAGTTGGGCCTGCGACAAAGCTGTGGCCGTACCGGATTATGCTTCTACAACGCCGCCGCGGAGAGCTTCTGGGCCCTGCTCAAGGAAGAGATCGGCACCCGCACCTGGCCCGACCAGGCCATCGCCCGCGACGAGATCTTCTCCTTCATCGAGACGTTCTACAACCGGCGCCGTCTGCGCAAGCACAAGGTCTTCGGCTACCTCACCCCGGCCGAGACCAGGCAGCACCACCAGCACGCCCTCGCGGCATAAAGATCGAGTGCCCAACATCACGGGGAAACTTCAGAGGGCTGCTACGCCCCCATGTGGCAGCGTTCGTGCCAGCGCGAACGCCTGCGCCTGCACCATCCTCGCGCCTGCCTGGGAGCCCAGCCGCGCCGGCGGCTGCCGAAACCCGTCGGACGGCTACCACCGTGCCATCGAAGCGCACCGCGCCGCCGTCCCGGGTGGACCCGGCCATCGCTGTGCAGCGGGCCAAGACGGGTGGCGGGCCGATGTTGTTCACTCAGGTGGCTCGCGTCCGTCATGTCGCTCGGGGGATAATTCAATGCGCCCTCATACATTCCCTCCATGAGTGATCACGAGGAGACGCGTTTGGCCCTGGTTCTCAACGGCGGGGTGAGTCTCGCCGTGTGGATGGGCGGGGTCACTCATGAGATTGATGCGTTGCGGCGGGCCTCCTCGCGGGTTTTCGCCTCCGTGGACGCGACTGCCGACTGCATGTCGCTCAAGACAGGAGAGGCCCTCTGCGACGAGCAGGCCGAGAGTTCCTCGTCCGTCTAGGTGATGTTTCTCGGATCTCCTGACGTGAGTGGGGTGTTGAGGTCAGGCTGGCTGCATGGGCCGTGGGGATCTGACGAACGCGGAGTGGGA
>NZ_JBSFUB010000240.1:0-1113 GCF_053591575.1 Streptomyces altiplanensis
CCCGGCCGCACCCCACCCAACTCCACCAACGCGTGATACGCCGTCAAGAACACCAACGGCACCGACGCCGCAACCTCCCACGACCACCCCTCGGGCAGTCGGGCGAGCAGCCGGGCGTCGCCGACCACGAGGGAGCCGAAGCCACCGGACACCAGACCCATGACCGAGTCGCCGGGCGTCAGCCCGGTCACCTCGGGACCCACTTCGGTCACCACGCCCGCGGCCTCGCGCCCCATGCGCCCGGCGTCGCCGGGGTACATGTCGAGCGCCTTGAGGACGTCGCGGAAGTTGACACCGCCGGCCCGGACCTCGATCCGCACCTCGTGTCCGGTCAGCGGCTCAAGGACCTCAGGGAAGGGCGCCAGGGCCAGTCCGTCCAGGCTGCCCTTCGTCTCGCTGTCCAGCCGCCACGGCACTCCGGCCGGCGGCACGAGCCCTGTTCCGGACTCCAGCCGGGCGAGGCGGCCCGCTCGAATTCCGTTGTCGCGGATGACCAGTTGGGACTCGTCGGCGGTCAGTGCCTGAGCCATCTGTACGAAGGCGTCCTCGGCGACGCCGAGGTCCACCAGGCCGAAGCAGCCGGGGTTCTCCGTCTGCGCGGATCGCACGAGACCCCAGACCGCGGCGGCGGCGACGTCCGTGACGTCCTCGTCACCGGACGCCATCGCGCCACGGGTGACGAACACCAGCCGCGAGTCGGCGAACCGCTCGTCGGCCAGCCACTGCTGAGCGAGCATCAGCGCGTCGGAGGTCAGAGCGTGAACCGACTCCACGACACCGTCCCGGACCGTGCCGACGACGCTCACCAGTACGGTGCCCGGCACCGGGGCGTCACCGGCCGTCAGGGATGCCAGATCGGCGTACGTCTCGACGCTCGACCCCACTCCCGCGAGCCCGTCGGCCAGCCCGAACGGGTCGGGTCCCACCAGTGCGACGGCTTCGGGCACCTCGGCACCCGACTGCACGGAAACCCAGTCGAGGCCGAACAGCCCGTCCCTGGCCAGCGCGGCGTCCGCGCTCAGCTCTTCGTTCGACACCGCGCGTACGAGCAGGGAGTCGACCGAGGCAACCGGCGCCCCGGACAGGTCGGCCACAGAGATCGACACCGCATCC
>NZ_JBSFUB010000241.1:0-1103 GCF_053591575.1 Streptomyces altiplanensis
GCCAAGCCCCCTGCAAGTCGGAGGACCGGGATGTATCTGCTGATCGCCGAGGTGGCCCAGGCCACCCAGCGGCTGGCCGACGCCCACCCAGGGTCCGGGGCGTACGGCCGCCTTTCCGGGCCCGTACCGCTGTCACCGCGCGAGCGGCCCCGAATACCTGACAGACCATTGCAGTCGAGGGAAGAGTGTCGTGCAGTTTCGCCAACAGGCGCTTTCCAAGCTGCAATCGCCCGAAGAAATTGATCTGCCGGTGCGATTCGCCCGCCCCCAGGGCCGGCTTGTTCTGATCGTCACGGTCGCCGTCATGATCGCCGCTTGTGCGTGGGCGGTGAACGGTACCGTCTCCTCCACACTCGGCGCCCCCGGAATCCTCACCCACGCCCAGGGCAGTTACGTCCTGCAGAGCCCCGTCGCCGGCCAGGTCACCGGCGTACTCGCCAAAGAGGGCGAGCGGGTCTCCGCCGACGCCCCGCTGCTGAAGGTCCGTACCGCGCGGGGCGACACCGTCGTGCGCACCATCGCCGCGGGCCGGCTGACGACACTCGTCGCCGCGATCGGCTCCGTGGTCACCACCGGGGCGGACGTGGCGGCAGTGGAACGGGTGGAGAACGCGGACGACCCGCTCATGGCCGTGCTCTACGTACCGGCCGACAGCGGATCCACCGTGCCCGTCGGCGCCTCCGTGGACCTGACCGTCCAGTCGGTCCCGACGCAGCAGTACGGCGTACTGCGCGGCAGGGTGGCCTCGGTCGGCAGGACGGCCCAGAGCCGCCAGCGGATCACCGGCTTCCTCGGCAGCGGCCAGCTGGGCGAGGAGTTCTCGAAGCACGGCCAGCCCGTGTCCGTGCTCGTCCGGCTGGACCGGTCGGCCGCTTCCAGGTCCGGCTACTCCTGGTCGTCCTCGCAAGGGCCGCCGTACGCCGTCGAATCCATGACCCTCGCCACCGGCGCCATCCACCTCGCCGAGCAGCATCCGATCGATTGGCTGCTTCCGTGACCGCACCGAACCCTTCCGCAGCGCCGCCGCAGCAGCAGTTGCCCGACCAGGGCGAGGTCGTCGTCCAGGCCGCCGGCGGCGTCGGCTACCTCGCCCAGGACGAGCA